>NZ_BJTG01000017.1 GCF_013340205.1 Anaeromyxobacter diazotrophicus | reverse complement strand
CCGGTGCTGGTGCACGCCATCACCACCAAGGGCAAGGGGTACCAGCCGGCCGAGAAGGACCTCGCCACCCGCGGCCACGGGCTCTCCTTCTTCGACGTCGCGACCGGGAAGTCCACGGCCAAGAAGGCGGCGGTGAAGAGCTACACCGACCTCTTCGCCGAGGCGCTGTGCGAGCAGATGGAGCGCGACGGGCGGGTGGTGGCCATCACCGCCGCCATGCTGGAGGGGACCGGGCTCATCAAGGCGAAGCAGCGCTTCCCGGACCGGACCTACGACGTCGGGATCGCCGAGCAGCACGCGGTGACCTTCGCGGCCGGGCTGGCGTGCGAGGGGCTCAAGCCGGTGGTGGCCCTCTACTCGACCTTCCTGCAGCGCGCCTACGACCAGATCATCCACGACGTGGCGCTGCAGAAGCTGCCGGTGACGTTCGCGCTCGACCGCGGGGGGCTGGTGGGGGCCGACGGCAAGACGCACCAGGGCGCCTTCGACCTCGCCTACCTGCGCTGCGTGCCGAACCTGGTGGTGATGGCGCCCTCGGACGAGAACGAGCTGCGCCACATGCTCGCCACCGCGCTCGCGCACGACGGGCCGGCCGCCTTCCGCTTCCCGCGCGGCTCCGGCCTGGGCGTGAAGCTCGACCCGTCGCCGGCGCCGCTCCCGCTCGGGAAGGCGCGGCTGGCGCGCGCCGCCGGGGCGAGGCCGGACGTGCTCCTGCTCGCGGCCGGGACCACGGTCCAGGCGGCGCTGGCCGCCGCCGAGACGCTGGCGGCGGAGGGGGTGGCGGCGGCGGTGGTGGACGCCCGCTTCGTGAAGCCGCTCGACGAGGCGCTCTTCTGCGAGCTGGCGGCCTCGGCGCGGCGGGTGGTCACGGTGGAGGAGGGGGCGCTCATGGGCGGCTTCGGCGCGGCCTGCCTGGAGGCGTTCGAGCGGGGCGGGGTGCTGCCGGGGCTCCAGGTGAAGCGGCTCGGGCTGCCGGACGCGTTCGTCACCCACGGCGACGCGGGCAAGCAGCGCGCCGAGCTCGGCTTCGACGCGGCCGGCATCGCCGCCGCCGCCCGCGAGCTCGTCGGCGACCGCGCCGCGCGCGGCGTGG
>NZ_BJTG01000016.1 GCF_013340205.1 Anaeromyxobacter diazotrophicus | reverse complement strand
AGGAGCGGGCCAAGGTCGAGGAGCGGCGCTGGGCCTCGCCGGCGCTCCAGGAGGCGAAGCGCGAGGGGCTGCCGTTCGAGAAGCTGCGGCTCCTCTCGAAGCTGCCCGAGCCGGAGATCACCCGCTGGGCCGCGCGGGCGAAGGGCCTCACCTGCGTCGCGCTCCGGCGCGAGCTCGAGGGCGAGGCCGAGCGGCGGATGCGTGCGCAGGGGAAGCTGGCCGTCCCGCTGGCGCTCCGGATGGCGGCGGTGCTCGCCGCCGCGGTGCAGGCCGTCCGCGACCGGACCGGGAAGCGGCTGCCGCTCGGGACCTGCCTCGCCGTCCTCGCGCAGCACTTCCTCGACACCTGGAAGGGCGGGAAGTGCGCCCGGACCCGCTCGCGGAAGGTCCGGGAGCGGGACGAGGGCCATTGCCAGGTCCCCGGCTGCAGCCGCCGCGCGACGCACGCCCACCACGTCCTCTTCCGCTCGCAAGGCGGCGGGGACGAGCTCGACAACCAGCTCGGCCTCTGCGCCTTTCACCACCTCCGGTGCATCCACGCCGGCCACCTGCGCGTGGTGGGGCGGGCGCCTGAGGCGCTGCGGTGGTTCCTCGGCGGGAAGCCGTGGAGCGGGCCGGAGCCCGCGAGGCGGTCCGGCGAAGGGGTGGAGATTTCGGCAGCGTGAGGGCCGCGGGGCGAGGCCGGAGGGCTCCCCTGACGCTCCGCTCGGAACCGCTGGCAGCGTTGCGGGGCCGGGCGGGTTGAGCGGCCCCTCTCCCACGGTTGCTCCCCCGCTCCGCGGGGCGAGGGGAGCAGGGGCCCCTGCCACCGCGAGCCCGACCCCCGACCTCGACCCCGACCTCGACCTCGACCGCGACCGCGACCTCGGCTTCACCCTCACGGCATCAGCCGCTCCGCCACCGCGCTGTGGAGGTCGAGGCCGCGGCTCGTCAGCACGAGGCGCTCGCCGCGCACCACCGCCAGCCGGGCCCGCACGAGCGCCTCGATCTCGCCACGGCGCGACGGCGCGATCGCGGCCAGCGGCGCGCCCTCCCGCAGGCGCAGCGCCAGCATGAGCCGCTCCTCGGCCAGCTCGCGCGGGCCGAGGAGGTCCTCCTCGGCCGTCGGCAGCCGCCCCGCCTCGACCGCCGCCAGGTAGGCGGCGGGGGTCCGCGCGTTGCCGTACCGCGCGGCGTGCTCGCCGCCCTCGGCGTGCCGCGCGCCGTACGCGCCGACGCCGAGGCCGAGGTAGCTCTCGGACTCCCAGTAGAGGCGGTTGTGGACCGACTCGAAGCCGGGGCGCGCGAAGTTCGAGATCTCGTAGCGCGCGAGCCCGCCGCGCCGCAGCGCGCCGCGCAGGGCGCGCGCCTGCGCCACCACCTCGTCGTCGGAGGGCAGCGGCAGGCGCCCCTGCCGGCGGAGGCGGGCGAGCGGCGTCTCCTCGGCCAGCGCCTCGCGGTCGAGCGTGAGCGCGTAGGCGGAGACGTGCGTCACCGGCCAGGCGGCCACCCGCGCCGCGTCCGCCCGCGCGATGGCGACCGTCGACCGGCGCGCGCCGTAGATGAGGTCGACCGCCACGTCCTCCACCGCCTCGGCGGCGGCGCGCACGGCTCGCTCCGCGTCCTCGGGCCGGTGCCGCCGGCCGAGCTTGGCGAGCACGCCGGGGTCGAGCGACTGCACGCCGACCGAGAAGCGGTTCACCCCCGCCTGCGCGTAGGCGGCGAACCGGCCGCGGTCGGCCGCCTCCGGGTTCGCCTCCAGGGTCACCTCGGCGCCGACCGGGAGCGCGAACCGGGCGCGCACCGCCGCCACCACCTCCGCCACCCGCTCCGGGTCCCAGAGCGAGGGCGTGCCGCCGCCCAGGTAGAGCGAGCGCGGCGCGAGGCCCTCGAAGCCGGGGGCGCGGAGCGCCAGCTCGGCCAGCACGGCGCGGGTGTAGCGCTCCTGCGGGATCGCGCGCTCCGTCGCGACCGCGAAGTCGCAGTACGGGCAGTGGACCGTGCAGTAGGGGAAGTGGACGTAGAGGCCGAAGGGGCGCAAGGGGCGGCGCGAGCGGTGGGGCCCGCCCGGCGGGACGGGGCCCACCGCGGCTTCAGGCCTTCTTGAGCTGCGCCAGCAGATCCTTGTTCTTCTGGTGGTAGCGCGCCACCTCGCCGTTCAGAAAATCGTTCTCGGAGCGGAGGTCGTCGAAGTCCTCGCGGAGCTTCGCCAGCGCCGCCTGCGCCTCCGCGAGCTGCGCGTCGCGCGCCCCGGCGCCGGCGTGGTCGCGCTCCAGCTCCGCCACCCGGCGGCGCGCCTGCGCCTCGGCGCGGGCGACCGCCTCGAGCCGCTTCTCCAGCTCGATCAGCGCCGCCCGCTGGCGCTCGGCCTCGGCCGCGTGCCGCTGCTCCGCCTGGGCCGCCTCGCCGGTCAGCGCGCGCCGCTGCGCCTCGGCCTCGGCCTGCGCCCGCTGCAGCGCCGCCTCGCGCGCGCTCGCCTGCGCCTCCAGCTCGGCCGCGCGCCGCTTCTGCGCGTTGAGCTCCGAGCCGAGCCGCGCCAGCTCGCTCGCGCGACCCTGCAGCTCGACCGCCGCCTGCTCCTTCACCCGCTCGCGGTCGGCCTGCGCCTGGTGGGCGGTGCGCGCCGCGGCCTCCACCTGCTGGGTGCGCTGCTGCAGGACCTCCTGCGCGTGCGCCAGGTCGCGGCGGAGCCGGGGCGCCTCGGCCGCCTGCGGCTCGAGCGCCGCCAGGCGCTGCACCTCCGCCGCCAGCGCCGCCGCCTCGGCCCGCGCCGCCTCGCCGGCCCGCAGCTCGGCCGAGAGCTTGCCCGCCAGCTCGTCGCGCTCCGCGGAGAGCTGCGCCTCGCGCCGCGCCGCCTCGGCGACCGCCGTGCTGAGCCGGCCCACCTCGCCGGCGGCGGAGGCGCGCCCCTCGTCGAGCGCCTGGGCCAGATCGGCCGTCTGCGCCTGGGAGGCCGCCAGCTCCGCCTGCAGCGCCCGGTGCGCGTGCTCGAGCGCGGCGGCCTTCTCGGCCTGCGCCGTGGCCTCGCCGCGGGCGAGCCGCAGCGCCTCCTCGGCCGCCTCGCGCCCGGCGCGCTCGCGCGCCAGGTCGCCCCGGAGCGCCTCGCCCGCCGCCCGCGCCTCGGCCAGCTCCTGCGCCAGCCCCTCGGCCCGCGCGCGCGCCTCGTCCTTGTCGCCCCGCTCGGCCGCGAGCTCCCGCGCCGCGGCGGCGCGCGCCTCCTCCGCCTGCTGCAGCGCGTGCGAGAGCTCCGCCTGGAGCCGGGAGGCGTCGGCGGCGTGCGCGTCGCGCTCGCCCCGCGCGCCGGCGAGCGCCACCTGCAGCTCGTCGCGCTCGGCGCCGGCGCGGGCGTCGGCCTCGGCGCGGGCGGCGCGCTCCGCCTCGAGCGCGGCGACGCCGCTGGCGCGCGCCTCCGCCAGCGACGCCTCCAGCGCCGCGCGGGCGTCGTCGGCCGAGGCCAGGCGCTGCGACCAGCCCTGCTCGGCGGTCTCCTGCGCCTGCATGGTCTCGGAGAGCACCTCGGAGAGCGACTGGCGCGTGCCCTCCGACTCGGCCAGCCGCCGCGCGACCTCGTCGCGCGCGGCGCCGGCCGCGGACAGCGCCTCGTCCGTCTCCGCCAGGCGCCGCTCCAGCTCGCGGCGCGCCACCTCGGCGGCGGCGAGCGCGTCCTGGCGCGCCTCGAGCGCCGCGTGGAGGGAGGTGGACGCGCGCTGGTGGGCCGCCACCGCCTCCTTGACCCGCCCCAGGAACGCGTCCTTCACCCGCAGCCGCTCGCGGAAGAACTCGACCCGCTCCTCGGGCGTGCCGCGCGGCGGCGACGGGTCGCGCGGCCAGTCGGCGAAGAGCGCCTCGAGCGCGCCCGCGTCGGGGACGGGGGGCGCCGGCGGGAGCGGGGCCGGCAGCGGCACCGCCGCGGGCGCCGGCGCGGCGGCGCGCGGCGCGGCCGCCCCCGGGATGGGCGGCGGCCCGCCCGCCCCGCGCGGCTTGCGCGGCGGCGGCGCGGGCGCCGGGGCAGGGGCGCCGTCGCCCGCGAGCCGGCTGGCGCGCCCCACCAGATCGGCGAGGTCGAGCGGCTGGCGCAGGTAGTCGTCGGCGTGGGTGCGCGACTGCCGGTGCGCCTCGATGGCCGAGGCGTTCGCCTCGGTCGTGTAGAGGATGAGCGGCAGCGAGGCGAGGGCGCGCTTCAGGCGGTTGCACACCGAGAAGCCGCTCATGTCCGGCAGCTCGGCCGCGAGCAGGACCAGGTCCGGCCGGCTGGCCCGGCAGCGGTCCACCGCCGGCTCTCCCGCGGCGAGCGCGGTGACGCTCCAGCCGGCCGGCGCGAAGGCGCGCCGGATGGCCTCCGTCAGCGCCGGATCCGGATCGATGAGGAGGAGCTCGCGTCCCATGGGGAAGGGGCATGCTAGCGCGTTTCGACCGGCGGGCGAAAAGGCGGGCGGCGGGGATGTGGGGAGAGGTCGGTAGATCCTTTTCCAGGTTCGTGCGTCCCTGTGAGGAGGAGGCCACGACCATGCGCCCAGCCCTGCTGCTCACCACCCTGCTCCCCGCCCTCGCCCTCGCCGCGCCCGCCGCGGTGACGGCGCCGTCCCGCGTCGACGCGGTCACGGTCTACCGCTCGTCTGCGCGGGTCACCCGCGCGGCGCGGGTCGAGCTCGCGGCGGGAGCGGCGCGCGTCCTGCTGGCCGGGCTGCCGGACCAGCTCGACGACGACTCGATCCGGGTCGAGGGGAAGGGGACCGCGCGGGCGCGCGTGTTCGGGGTCACGGTCGAGCGGGTCACGGCGGCGGAGGCTGCGGCGGCGGAGGGGCGCGCGGCGGAGGAGCGGCTCGAGCGGCTGCAGGACGACGACCGCGCGCTCGAGGACCGGATCCGCGCGGCGCAGGCGCGCCTCGAGTTCGTGAAGTCGCTGCGCTCGACCTACTCGGAGGAGCGCTCGAAGAACCTGGCGGTCCGCGGCGTCTCGGCCAAGGAGTGGGGCGACCTGGCCGCGTTCGTCTCCGCCGAGACCGCCCAGGCCACCGGCGAGGCGCGCAAGGCCGAGGCGGCGCGGCGGGAGCTGGCGCGGCGGGTCGCGCAGGCGCGCGCCGAGCTGGACAAGGTCCAGGCGAAGCGCGCGGTCACCACCAAGACGGTCGCGGTCGAGCTCGAGGCGGAGCGGGACGGCGCGCTCGAGCTGGCGGTGTCGTACGCGGTCCCCTCCGCCGGCTGGACGCCGGTCTGGGACGCGCGCCTCCTGCCGGAGGCCTCCAGGATGGAGCTCTCCTTCCTCGGCTCGGTCTGGCAGCGCACGGGCGAGGACTGGAGCGGCGTCGCGCTCTCGGTCTCCACCGCGCAGCCCGCCCGCGGCCTGTTCGTGCCGCGCCTCGAGCCGCTCTACCTGCACCGGGCCGAGCCGCCGAGGCCGATGGTGGCCACGCAGGCGCTCCGGCGCTCCGCCGCGGCGCCGAGCGCGGCCGCGCCGGCGCCGGCGGAGCGCGCCGAGAAGAGCGAGGCGGAGTCGTACGAGGTGGAGGCGGCGCAAGCCACCGTCGAGGACGGGCTCCTCGCCACCGCCTTCACCGCGCCGCGGCGCGAGACCGTGGACGGCTCGGGGCAGGCCCGGAAGATCTCCCTGGCGCGCTTCCCGCTCCAGGCGGAGGTGGTCCGCACCGCGGCGCCGCGGGTGGACGGGGCGGCCTTCCTCACCGCCAAGGCGGTGAACGAGACCGGCTTCCCGCTCCTCGGCGGGACGGCGGGCGTGTACGTGGGCGAGCAGTTCGCCGGGCGCACCGCGCTCCCCTTCACCCCCGCCGGCGGCGAGCTCGAGCTCGCCTTCGGCGCGGACGACCGGATCGAGGTGGACCGCAAGGTGCTCGAGCGCAGGCACGAGACGGCGGGGCTGCTCACCAAGGACGAGGTCTACCGGTTCCGGGTCCGCATCGGCGTGAAGAACCGGTACGCGTCGCCGGTCGCGGTGAGGCTGCTCGACCTCGTGCCGGTGAGCCGCGACGAGAAGATCGCGGTGGCGGTGCTCGACGGCACGACCGCCCCGACGCGCGAGGACCCCGAGCGCCCCGGCGTCCGCATCCACGAGCTCGCGCTCGGCGCGCGGGAGCAGAAGGTGGTCGAGCTGCGCTACGAGGTGCGCTACCCGCGGGGCTTCCCGATCGCGGGGCTGGAGTGAGCGAGCCGCGGATTCCGTGTTAAACGACCGCCATGCCCAGCTACGCGCTCACGGTGGACGTCCCGGAGGCGGAGGCCGACGACACGGCGGCGCTGCTGCTCGACGCGGGGGCGGCGGGGGCGGAGGTGCGCGACGGCTCGGTGGCGCCGATGCCCGGGACGCCGCGGCCTTCCGCCGGGCGGGCGCTGGTGGTCGCGTTCTTCGCGGCGCGCCAGGCTGCGACCGAGGCGGCGGCGGAGCTGGGCCTCGAGGGGGCGGTGGCGGAGCTCGCCGATCAGGACTGGAGCGAGACCTGGAAGGCGGGGCTGGCGCCGTTCCGCGTGGGGCGCGTCTTCATCCGCTTCTCCTGGACGCCGTCACCGCCGCCGCCGGGGACGGTCGAGGTGGTGCTCGATCCGGGCATGGCCTTCGGGACGGGCACGCACCCCACCACGGCGCTCTGCCTGGCGGGGCTCGACGAGCTCCTGGCCGCGTCGCCGGGGGCGGCGGTGCTCGACGTGGGCACGGGCTCGGGGCTGCTCGCCATCGCGGCGCGGAAGCTCGGCGCGGGGCGGGTGGCGGCCACCGAGAACGACCCGGTGGCGCTGCGGGTGGCGGAAGAGAACGCGGAGCGCAACGGCGTGCAGCTCGAGCTGAAGCTGGCCGCGCCGGACGAGGTCCAGGGCCGGTTCCCGATCGTCGTGGCGAACATCCTCGCCAACACGCTCGTCGAGCTGGCGCCGGGGATCGCGGCGCGGCTGGCGCCGGGCGGCGCGCTGCTCCTCTCCGGGATCCTGGCCGGACAGGAGGACGAGGTGCGCGCGGCCTACCTGGCGCAGGGGCTCGTGCCCGACCCGGCGCGGGAGCGGTCGCAGGCGGAGTGGCGCCTCCTGGCGCTCGCGAGGCCGGCGCCGTGAGGCGGCTCTTCATCCCGCTGGCGCGGCTCGGCGGGGCGCGGGCGGCGCTCACGGCGAGCGAGGCGCACTACCTCACCGCGGTGCTGCGGCTCGGCCCGGGCACGACGGTGGAGGTCTTCGACGGCGAGGGGGGCGCGCGCGAGGCGCGGCTCGCCGCGACCGAGTCCGGGCTCGCGCTGGAGCTCGGGCCGCGCCGCGACGCGCCGGCGCCGGCGGCCAAGGTCCACCTGGCCTTCGCCCTGGCGCGCGGCGAGCGGAGCGACGTGGCGGTGCAGAAGGCGACCGAGGTGGGGGTGGCGCGCCTCACGCCCTTCCAGGCGGTCCGCTCGGTGGTGAAGCTCGACGCGCAGCGCGGGGCGGAGCGCGCGCGCCGCTGGCAGCGCATCGCCGCGGAGGCGGCGCGCCAGTGCGGGCGCGCCGACGTGCCGGTGGTGGACCCGCCCACGACGCTCGCTGCGGCGCTGGCCGCGGCGCCGCCGGGGTTCCGGACGGTGCTCTTCTACGAGGCGGGCGGCGAGCCGGTGGCGGAGGTGGTGGACCCGGGCGCGGCGGGACACCTCCTCGTGGTGGGGCCGGAGGGCGGCTTCGCGCCGGAGGAGGTCGAGGCGGCCCTGGCGGCCGGCGCGCGCCTCGCCACGCTCGGCCCGCGCATCCTCCGCAACGAGACGGCCGCGATCGTCGCGGCGGCGCTCGTCCAGCACCTCGCGGGCGACCTCCGCTAGGCGCCGGGCCGGATCTTTGACACCGGGTCCGGCGGGGCTAGCGTCGGCCCGTGGAGTGCCCCCGCTGTCACGAGCTCGCCTCGCCCGCAGCCCTGGCGTGCGCCGTCTGCGCGGCGCCGCTGCGCCTCGGCGAGGAGCCGCGGCCGGCGCGGCTCGACCGCGTGCTCGACCTCGACCGGCGAGCGCGGGGGAGGCTCGACCCTCTCCCCGATGCGCCGGACGAAGGGGAGGGGGCGGGCGGTGGCGACCTCGACCTCGACCTCGACCGCGAGCGCGCGTGCGACCGCGACCTCGACCGCGACGGTGAGTGCGATCGCGACCGCGAGGGAGACCAGGACCTCGACGCTCGCGATTGCGGCGCGGCGGAGGAGCCGGAGACGGCCCCGCTGGGAGCGCGGCTGGCGGCGGGCTTCGCCGACGGGACGCTCGTCGCGCTGGGGGTCGCCGCGCCGGTCGGGCTCGCGGCCTGGGCGTTCCCGGATGGGGTGAGCCTCTGGCGGGGCCTCTTCCCGGCCGGGCTGGCACTGGGCGCGCTCGCGTTCGTGGCCTATGCGGCGCTGGCGCACGGGCTCCTGGGGGGCACCCTCGGCGATCGCCTGCTGGGGCTGGCGGTGGTCGAGCGCGACGGCGAGGGTCCCGGGATGGGGCGGGCGGCCGCGCGCGCCGCGCTGGCGCTCCTCGGCACCGCGGCGCTGGGCGCCGGCACCTGGCTCGCGCTCTTCACCTCGAGTCCACGCGCCCTGCACGACCGGGCCGCGGGCACCTTCGTCGTTCGCGCGCCTTGACCCCCTCCACCTCGCCGCCTACAACCGGAGGCGTGCCGCTCGACCTCGCCGCCCTCCTCGTCGAAGCGGGCGCGGCCTCCGCGGCGGACGTCCAGCGCGCCCTGGAGCGCCAGCGCCAGGCGGGCGGCGCGCTCGACACCGCGCTGCTCGAGCTCGGCCTGGTCGAGGAGGGCGAGCTCGTCAGGTTCCTCGCCCGCGCCTCGGGCTTGCCGCCGGCGCCGCTCGAGCTCGCCGCCGACCCGGCCCTGCGCGCGGTCTTCCCGGCGCGGGTGGCGGAGCGGCACGGCCTCGCGCCCTTCCACCTGCGCGGCGGCGAGCTGGCGGTGGCGGTGACGCACCCGCTCGACCTCCCGGCGCTCGAGGAGCTGTCGTTCATGCTCTCGCTGAAGGTCGTGCCGCACGTCGCCCCCGAGTGGCGCGTCCGCCGGCTCCTGGCCCAGCTCTTCGGCGGCGAGCTGGCGGGGCGCTTCGCCGCGCTGGCCTCGCGGAAGGGCGCCCGCCCCGCCCCGGCGCCGGCGCCCGGCCCGGCGGCCGGCGGCGAGGCGGGGCCCGGCGCGGAGAGCCCCGACGACGAGCCAGCGATCACCTTCACCTTCGGCCTCGCCGAGCCGGAGGAGCCGCTGGCCGCGGCGCTGGCCCACGCGCTCGAGAGCGACCTCGAGGCGCTGCTCGGCGACGCCACGCCGCCGGCCCCCACCTCCGGCACCGCGCCCCGCTGGTCGCGCGACGAGGCCTTCGCGGCGCTCGAGGCGGCGACCGGGCGCGACGAGGTGGTCGCGGTGGCGCTCCGCTACACCCTCGATTTCTTCGAGGCGGCCGCGCTCCTCGCGGTCACGCGCGCCCGCGTCGTCGGCCACGACGCGGTGGGCTGGCCGGACGCGCGCGAGCGGTGCCGCGCGGTCCGGCTGGATCGCGACGAGGCGGGGCTCTTGCGGGCGGTGCTGGGCACGAGCGGCCCCTACCTCGGGCCGGTGGGGCGGGACCCCGGGAACGAGAAGCTCCTCGCCGGCCTCGGGCGCGCCTGGCCGAGGACGGCGCTCGTGTACCCGGTCTCGCTCCGTGAGCGCACCGTGTGCCTCCTCTACGCCGACAACGGCGAGGCGCCGGTCTCGCCCTCGCGCCTGGGCGACCTGCTGCTCCTGCTCGGCGCGGTGGGCGCCGCGCTGGAGCGCGTGCTCGTCCGGGGCAAGCAGGCGCGCGCCGCCGCGCCCGCGGGCGAGGTGTCCGCGGGGTGGGCGGTCCGCGAGCCGGGGCGCGCGGCCGGCGAGGCCCCCGGCGCGCCCGCGCCCCTGCCCGCCGCGGCGCCTCTCCCGCCGCCGCGCGACGCGGCGGAGGCGGTGGCGCGCCTCGGCGCCGCGCCGCGCGGCTCGCCCGCCCGCGCCGAGCTCATCGCGCGGCTCGCGCAGCAGGGCCCCGAGGCCGCCGCCGCGCTGCGCGCCGCCTTCCCCGGGCCGGTCGAGGTGGCGGGGCGGGGCGCGGAGATCCCGGTCGAGGAGCGCGGGCCGCTCCTCGCCGCCCTGGTGGCGCTGGGCCCGGTGGCGACGCCGTACGTGATCGACCTCCTGCGCGAGGCCGATCCGGCGCGGCGCCGGCTGGCGGCGCTCCTGCTCGGCCGCGGGGCCGACCCGGCCGCCTTCCTGCCGCTGGCGGACGCGGCGCTCGACGTGGACCGCGGCGCGCGCGACGCGGCGCTGGGGGCGCTGGCGCAGCAGCGGACGCACCCAGAGTTCAGGCCGGTGCTGGAGCGGCTGCGCCGGAGCCTGGTGGCGGGCGAGGGCGACCGGCGGGCCCGCGCGGCCCGCGCGCTCGGCGCCCTGGGCGACGAGGAGGCCATCCCGCTGCTGGTGCAGGCGCTCGACGCCGCCGAGCCGGTGCACGGCGCGGCCGAGGCCGCGCTGGAGGCGCTCACCGGCGCCTCGGGGGCGGGCGCCGAGGGGTGGCTCGGGTGGTGGCGGGAGCGGCGCGGCCGGCGCCGCGAGGGCGGACCGTGAGCGGGCCCGTCGATCCGGACCCGCGCCGCGCGCGGCTCGACCGGCTCGACGCCGAGGCGGAGGGCGGCGGCGGCGCGGCGCGGATCGCGCGCCAGCACGAGGCGGGCAAGCTCACCGCCCGCGAGCGGCTGGAGCTGTTCCTCGACCCCGGCAGCTTCGTCGAGCTCGACAAGTTCAAGACCCACCGCTGCGCCGACTTCGGGATGCAGGAGCACCGCGTCCCGGGCGACGGCGTGGTGACCGGCTACGGGCTGGTCGAGGGGCGGCAGGTCTTCGTCTTCGCGCAGGACTTCACCGTCTTCGGCGGATCGCTCTCCGGCGCGTACGCGGAGAAGATCTGCAAGGTGATGGACCGGGCGATGGAGGTGGGCTGCCCGGTGGTGGGCCTCAACGACTCGGGCGGCGCGCGCATCCAGGAGGGCGTGGTCTCCTTGGCGGGCTACGCCGACATCTTCCTGCGCAACACCCTCGCCTCGGGCGTGGTCCCGCAGGTGAGCGTGGTGATGGGGCCGTGCGCCGGCGGGGCGGTCTACTCGCCCGCCATCACCGACTTCATCTTCATGGTGAAGGACACGAGCTACATGTTCATCACCGGGCCGGAGGTGATCCGCGCGGTGACGCACGAGGAGGTCACGAAGGAGGAGCTGGGCGGCGCGCGCGCCCACGCCCAGAAGTCGGGCGTGGCCCACTTCACCTTCGACAGCGAGGAGGCGACGCTGCGGGCGGTGCGGGAGCTCCTCTCCTTCCTGCCCCAGAACAACGCCGACGACCCGCCCGCCCTGCCGTGCTCGGACGACCCGGCGCGGCGCGACCCGGCGCTGAAGACGCTCGTGCCGGACAGCCCGAACAAGCCGTACGACATGAAGGACGTGCTGCGGGCGGTGGTGGACGACGGGCACTTCTTCGAGGTGGGGCGGCACTACGCCGAGAACCTGGTGATCGGCTTCGCCCGCCTGAACGGGCGGCCGGTGGGGCTGGTGGCGAACCAGCCGGCGGTGCTGGCGGGGGTCCTCGACATCAAGGCCTCGGTGAAGGCGGCCCGCTTCGTGCGCTTCTGCGACGCCTTCAACCTCCCCCTCGTCACCTTCGTCGACGTGCCGGGCTTCCTGCCGGGCACCGACCAGGAGTGGGGCGGGATCATCACGCACGGCGCGAAGCTGCTCTTCGCGTACGCCGAGGCGACCGTGCCGAAGGTGACGGTCATCACCCGCAAGGCCTACGGCGGCGCCTACGACGTGATGGCCTCCAAGCACCTCCGCGCCGACGTGAACTTCGCCTTCCCCACCGCGGAGATCGCGGTCATGGGCCCCGAGGGCGCGGTGGGCATCATCTTCCGCAAGGAGCTCTCGGCGGCCGGCGCAGATCCGGCGGCGCAGCAGGAGACCCGGCAGCGGCTCGTCGCCGACTACCGCGAGAAGTTCGCGAACCCGTACAAGGCGGCCGAGCTCGGCTACGTGGACGAGGTCATCCGGCCCGAGGACACGAGGCCGCGGCTCATCCGCGCCCTCGAGATGCTGCGCACGAAGCGGCAGGAGCTGCCGCCGAAGAAGCACGGGAACATGCCCCTGTAGCGGTACCACCGAGCACGGAGCGCGGACGGACGAATGGCAAAGCCGAAGATCGAGGACCTGGTGAAGGGCAAGGGGCCGGAGGCCGTGCGCGGCAAGACGGTCGAGGTGCACTACACGGGCTGGCTCACCGACGGGAAGCAGTTCGACTCGTCGGTCGGAGGGGCGCCCTTCTCCTTCCGCCTCGGCGCGGGCGAGGTGATCGAGGGCTGGGACCGCGGCGTGGCCGGGATGAAGGTGGGCGGCAAGCGCAAGCTGACGCTGCCGCCCGAGCTCGGCTACGGCGCGGCGGGCGCGCCGCCGGAGATCCCGGGCGGCGCGACCCTCGTCTTCGAGGTGGAGCTGCTCGGGGTCTTCTAGCCGATCGGCCGGAGCTGCGAATCCCAGGCGCCGCCGCCGGGCGGCGGCACGAGCGGGCGATCGGGCTGCGTGGCCGCGCCGGCGGCGAGCGGCTCCTTGCGGAGGGCGGCGCGTCCGCCGCGCCGCAGCAGCCAGGCGAGCCCGCGACCGGCGTCGGCGAGCATCCGGCCCGGCGCCGCCCAGGAGCGCAGGGGCGGCGTCGCGGGGCGGGCGCCGTTGGCCGCGGCCGCGGGCTGCGCCTTCACGCCCACGCCGTGCGTGTACACGAGCTCGCCGCCGAGCCAGGCGGTGTAGACGGCCGCCGCGACCGCCGCCGCCCCCATGGTGGCTGAGGTCGCGGTGACGCGGTGGGTGGAGCGCCACGAGGCGAGGCCCGCGCCGGCCAGCAGGACGCCGAGGTTGCCCGCGCCGTGCAGCCACATCGCGTCGCGCGCCCGCGGATCGTCGGCGCGCACCTCCTGCGAGGCGGCCATCCCCGCCACGCCGGCCAGGGCGGCCGCGCCGACGCCCGCCCACCACATCGTGCGCCCGACGCGGTCGAGCGCGAGCCGCCGCAGCCGGCCGCGCGAGGTGGCGGCCAGCGCGTCGGTGAGCGCGGCGCCCGGCAGGAGCGCCAGCGGCAGGTGGATGAGGCTCGGGTGAAGCTCGTGGAGCTGCATCGGCATCGCGCCCTCCTCGCCGCGCGAGGGAGCGCGGCCGTGAGGAGAGGACGATGGGGGCCGGGCGGCGGAACTTCAACACGGCCGGGGCGGCGCGCGCCGTGGGCTCCTGCGCCCGGACATGCGAAAGCCCGGCCCCTCGTCGAGGGACCGGGCTCTCGAAGACGAGCAGCCCTTAGCCCTTGCGGACGTTGGCCGCCTGGAGGCCCTTGGGGCCCTTGACGACGTCGAACTCGACCTTCTGACCTTCCGCGAGGCTGCGGAAACCATCCATCTGGATGGCCGTGTGGTGGCAGAACACGTCCTCACCCCCGTTGTCCTGGGTGATGAAGCCGAAGCCCTTCGCGTCGTTGAACCACTTCACAGTACCAGTCGCCATTCGGTGTGACTTTCTTCGCTCGAGAGCCCCATTGCGCTCGGTCAACCCTGTGCGGTTGGGTAGACAAAGACGATCTATTCAAAAAGCCGATCGAAAGTCGAGCGCGGAGTATCACCGCAAGTAGAGCCGTGCCGTCCGCTTCCCGACGGGGGGCGACGACGCGGCGCGGCGTGACGGGTCGTGACGGTGGGTCACCGTCGCGCCGCCCCGCCGGGGCTCAGGACAGGGCGGCGGCAGCCGGCGCCTCGGCCCAGTCGGCCGCCGCCACGCGCGACTCCAGCAGCTCCATGATCTCCAGCACCGTCGGGAGCTTGCCCGCGTCGGTCTCCGGGAGCCGGGTCACGCTCTGGCCCGTGTAGAACAGGCCGTTCTCCATGTCGCCCTTCAGCGCCGCGAGCAGGAGCGCGTCGGTGATGCAGAAGCTCTCCTGGAAGTTCGTCGCCCGGCAGATGCAGAGGTCGGTGGCGAGGCACTCGACGCAGGCCTTGCGGCGGCCGTGGTAGCCCTCCTTGCCGTACGCCCAGGCCTTCGACCGCGGCGGGAACGCCTTCCCGGCCGCCAGCGCCTCGGTGAACTTGTTGCGCACGGCGCGCGCCTTCATGCCCTTCACCGTGCTCGTGATGAGCACGACGTCGTCGTCGCGCTTGCCGAGGTGCATCTGCTTGAAGTTCGGGTGCGCGTCGCCGTCGGCGCAGGCGAGGAAGCGCGTCGCGAGCTGCGCGCCCGCGGCGCCGGCCGCGAAGAGCGAGGGCAGGTCGTCGGCGTCGATGCCGCCGGCGGCGATCACCGGCAGGGAGGTGCTCGCCACCACCTCGGCGAGGAGCGCCGGCAGCGGGTGGCCGACGTCGCCGATGTGCCCGCCCGCCTCCGCGCCCTCGGCCACGAGGAACTCGGCCCCCCACTTCTCGTACATCTTGGCGAGCCGCCCGGACGAGACGATGCCGGCGAACGGGATGCCCGCCTCGCGGCAGGTGCGCACCACGTCGCGCGAGATGCCCGCGCCCTGCACCACGAACGAGACGCCCTCCTCGAAGGCGATCCGCAGGCAGGTGTCGAACTCCTGCCGGTTGATCGCGGCCATGAGGTTCATGCCGACGAAGCCGGACGGAGCGTCGGCGCGGGCGCGCCGGATCTCGCTCCGCAGGTGCGCCTCGCTCTTCACCACCGCCGAGATGGTCCCCACGCCGACGAGGCGCGGGCCGCGCCAGGCCGCCACCTTGCCCGAGAGGCCGTCGGAGGCGTGGATGCCCATCGCGCCCTGTACGAGCAGCCGCTTCCCGGAGCGGATGACCTCCTCGATGGCGCCGCGGTCGAGGCGAGGGGCGCGGCGGCGCACGTCCTCGAGCGAGGTGACGGCGGAGGCGGGGGCGGTCTCGACGCAGTCCATGACTTCTCCGGGGGTCCAGCGAGAGCGGGCCCCACCGTACCGGCCGCCTGTCACCGCGGCGTCATGGGGCCGGTATTCCGGGGGATCTGCCGAAACGTGCGACCGGGCCGCGCCGGGCGACCCACGGTGCCGGCGAACCCGCCGGGTCGGGTGTCCGGCGCGGGCTTCCGGGCGCGGCGGGCGCGGATCCGGGCGGCGCGGCGCTGACCCCCAGGGGTGGTACGGCGCTCGCAGCTAGGACGCGTGGCGTCAGGCTGCCGCCCGCCGCGAGCCCACATGCGTCCCTCCGCACGCACTCCCCGTCTCCCGCGCCGGCGCCTCACCCTGGCCCTCGGCCTCGCGCTCGCGTCGGCCGCGCTCGGCGGCCCGGCGCCGGCGCGCGCGGAGCCCGCGCGCTTCAAGGTGGTGATCCACGAGGACTGCCCGGTGACGGAGCTGTCCCGGGAGCAGCTCTCGCGCCTCTTCCTGGGCAAGGCCGCGGAGTGGCCCGACGGGACGCGGGCGGACCCGGTCGACCAGCGGGAGGGCAGCGCGGCGCGGGAGGCCTTCACGCACGCGGTGCACCGGCGGTCGGTCTCGGCGGTGAAGCTGCAGTGGCAGCACGCCATCTTCTCGGGGCGCGGTGTGCCGCCGCGCGAGGTGAGCGGCGACGCCGCGGTGCTGGAGCACGTCCGCACCCACCCCGGCGCGGTCGGCTACGTCTCCGCCTCGGCGGACGTCCAGGGCGCCCGCGTCCTTTCGGTGAAGGAGTGAGGGCGCGGTGACCGGCCTCGGGTTCAAGCAGAAGGTGCTCCTCCTCCCGGCGGTCGCCACGGCGACGCTGCTGGTGATGGGCGCGACCGACCTGGCCCTGGGCGCGCGCGCCATCACCCTGCTCCAGGAGCTCGAGACGGAGCGCGTGCCCATCGTCACCTCGAGCCGCGATCTGCAGGAGCAGCTCGAGCGGCTCCAGCGCGCGCTCCAGGACGCGGTCGCGGCGGAGGACCTCGAGGCGATCGCCGAGACGGCGAAGCTCCGCGACGCCTTCCTGGCGCGCGCCGCCGAGGCCGCCTCCGGCGACGACCGGTCGCCGCCGCGCGCGGTGAGCGCCGAGTTCAGGGCCTACTACGCCCACGCCCGGGCCGCGGCCGAGCAGCTCGTCGCGCGCCGGACGGCGCCGCAGGTGCTGGAGGAGACGGTGGCGCGCTACCGCGCCCTGCGGGACGAGCTGGCGGCGCGCACCGCCGCCGATCGCCGGCGGCTCGCCGAGGGGTTCCAGGAGGTGCGCCGGCTGCAGCGGCTCCGGGCCTTCGTCATGGGGGGGCTCACGCTGGCGGCGGTCGCCTTCCTGGCCTGGCTGGCGGCCTGGGTCGGGCGCAGCGTGGCGCGGCCGGTCCTGGAGCTGGCGCGCGCGGCCCAGCGGGTGGCCGCCGGCGACCTCTCGCACGGCCTCGGGGTGCACCCCCAGGACGAGCTCGGGGAGCTCGCCCGCTCCTTCGAGGTGATGGTCGAGAAGCTGCGGGTGGTGCCGGCCTCGCTGCTCGGCTCGGTGGAGGAGCTCTCCGCGGCGGTGGGGGCCGTGGCGAGCGCCTCGGGCACCCAGGGCGCGCTGCTGGAGAAGCAGCAGGCCGGGCTCGCCCGCTCCAGGACCACCGCCGAGCGCATCCACCGGGAGTCGGAGGAGACCTCGCGGCGCGCCGAGGCGGTGCTGAAGATGGCGGGCCAGGTGGAGGCGTTCGGCGACGCGGCCCAGCTCGCGGCGCGCGACACCCTGACCGGCCTCTCGGACATCGGCGAGGAGGTGCGCGCCATGACCGACGGCATCGGGCGGCTGACGGCGCACACCCAGCTCGTCCGCGAGCTGGTGCTGGCGATGAAGCGGCTCGGCGCCGAGGCGACCGAGCTGGCGCTCTCGGTCTCGGTGGAGGCGGCGCGCGCCGGCGCCTCCGAGGGCCCGCTGAGCGGCTCCGCCCGGCAGCTGCACGAGGTCGCGGCGCGCCTGGTCCAGGCGAGCGGCCGGGTCACGAAGGCGCTCGGCGAGGTGGACGCGGTGGTGGCCAGCGTGGGCGCGCTCTCGGACGGCCACAAGCGGCGGATGGAGAAGGGCCTCGAGCAGATCCGCACCTCGGGCGAGAGCCTGCGCGAGATCACCGCCGTGGTGCAGAAGAGCGGCCGCGCCGCCCGGGCCATCGTCGCCAGCGTGACGGAGCAGGGCCAGGCGATCGCCGAGATCACGAAGGACGTGGTCGAGATCGATCGGGCCATGGGCGAGGCCTTGCGCAGCAAGCGGAGCGCGGAGCGCGCCGCCGAGTCGCTCAAGCGCGCGACCAACAGCATCGCGGGCGTGGTCCAGTCCTTCCGGGTGTGAACATGCGCACGCGCCTCCTCCTCGCCCTCGCCGCCGCGTCGCTGCTCCTCGCGGCGCCCTCGCGCGCGCCGGCGCTCGGCGCCGAGCAGGTGTCGGTGAACGGCTTCGGCGCCTGGACGGCCGGCTACACCGACCGGAACCCGTACCAGACCGGCGCGGTGGGCGGGCGCTGGGACGACGCGTCCTTCGCGCTGGCGGTGGCGGCCCAGCCCGGAGAGCGGCTCTCGGTGGCGGCGCAGCTCTTCTTCACCAGCCGCGAGGGCACCCAGGCCGCCGCGCTCGACTGGGCCTTCGCGACCTGGCGCTTCTCCGACGCGCTGTCGCTCCGGGTCGGCCGGGTGAAGGAGCCGTTCGGCATCTACGGCGAGATCCTGGACGTCGGCATCCTCCGGCCGTTCCAGTCGCTCCCCTCCGCCGTGTACGGGCCGGGCGACTTCATGGGCGAGAGCTACCTCGGCGCCGGCCTGACCGGCAGCGCGCTGCTCGGCGGCGGGTGGGCGCTCGGGTACGACCTGTTCCTCGGCGAGCTGCTGGTGCGCGAGTCTCTCGTCCCGCTGGTCGCCACCGGCCGCGAGCAGCCGCCGCCCGGCGCGCCGATCGTGGAGGACGAGTCGCACGGTCGCCAGCTCGGCGGGCGGCTCGTGCTCTCCACGCCGCTCGAGGGGCTCTCGTTACGCGCCACCGGCGCCGGGGACGGCAAGGGGATCGTGGTCGGCGGCCCGTCCGTGGAGTACCTGACGGACGCCTGGAGCGTCCGCGCCGAGGGGTTCTACCAGCAGGATCCCCGCGAGGGCGTCCGCGCCTGGGCGGGCTACGTCGAGGTCGCGCGCCGGCTCGGGCCGCACTGGCAGCTCGCGGCGCGGCTGGACGGCTCGCGCACGTGGGTCACCGGGTACGCGGGCGACTCGCCGGCGCTGCGGCACCGCGACCTCGCCGCCGGCGTGAACTACTGGTTCTCGCCCGACCTCGTGGTCCGCGCCGCGCTGCACGACGTGGACGGGAACCGCTTCGCGGCGCCGGAGGCCCCCGCCGACGTCGCGGCGGGCCTGGCGAGCCGCCACACCCGGCTCCTCGAGGCGGGCGCGCAGTTCGCCTTCTGAGGGCGCCCCCAGGCCGCGCTTGCGGCGGGCCGACCCTCACTCCACAATGCGCGCGTGATCCGCGCGTTCAGCCTGGTCTACTGGGTGTTCGTGGTGGCGACGATGCCGGTGTTCTTCGCCGGCGCGCTGCTCGTCTTCCTCGCCACCGTCGCCTTCGACCGCCGGCGCGTCGCGCTCCACCTCTACTCCTGCTTCTGGGCCTCGTTCTACATCTACGCCAACCCGCTCTGGCGGGTGCGGTTCGAGGGGCGCGAGCGCCTGCCGTGGCACGGCCCGGCGGTGATCGTGGCGAACCACCTGTCGCTGGTGGACATCCTGGTGCTGTACGGGCTCTACCGACCGTTCAAGTGGGTGTCGAAGGCCGAGCTGTTCCGCGTGCCGGTGGTGGGCTGGAACATGGTCATCAACGACTACGTCCGGCTCACGCGCGGCGACCGCGAGTCCATCCGCGCCATGATGGAGCACTGCCGCGCCCACCTCGCCCGCGGCGCGCCGGTGCTCATCTTCCCGGAGGGCACGCGCTCGCAGGACGGGCGGCTGCAGGCGTTCAAGGACGGCGCGTTCCGGCTGGCCCACGAGGCGAAGGTGCCCCTCATCCCGGTCGTCATCCAGGGGACGCACGAGACGGTGCCCAAGCACGGCCTCGTGCTGCGGCAGCGCATGCGCGGCCGGGTGAAGGTGCTCGCCCCCCTCGACCCGGCCGCCTTCCCCGACGTGCTCTCCCTCAAGCAGGCGGCGCGCGAGGCGATCGCCCGCGAGCTGGGGGAGGCCGAGGCGCCCGCGTCCGCCCCGGCCTAGCGCGCGCCCGCTTCACGCCACGTCGAAGACCTCGGCGAAGATGATCTCGTCCCGCCGGGCGCGGATCCGCTCCAGCACCTCGGCCGGCGGGCGCTCGTCGAGCTCGATCACGCAGCAGGCGGCGGCCGCCTCCTGGAAGACGGTGTTCTCCACCTGCTGGGCGTTGATGCCCGCCTCGCGCACCGCGGTGAGCACGTTCGCGAGCACCCCCACCTTGTCGAGGTGGCGCACCACCAGCCGGCAGCGGGCGGGCGTGCGGTCGAGGACGTTGACGCAGTTCGGCACCTCGCCCTTCCCAACGAACGAGGCGAGGATGCGCACCGTCTCCTGGGCGATGGCGTCCTGCGCCTGGTCGGTGGAGGCGCCGATGTGGTGCGTGCCGTAGAAGCCCGGCAGCTCGGCCATGGGCGGGCGGAACTCGGCGCGCCCGCCCTCCGGCTCGCCCGGGTGGACGTCGGCGGCGGCGCGGAGCCGGCCGGCGCGCGTCAGCTCCTCGAGCGCCGCCTGGTCCACCACCTCCGCGCGCGCCGTGTTGACGACGAGCGCGCCCGGGCGGAGCGCCTCGAGCACCTCGCGCGACACCAGCCCGCGCGTCTCCTTCTTGAGCGGCAGGTGGACGGAGAGGACGTCCACCCGGCGCGCCAGCTCGAGCGGGCTGGGCGCGGCCACGACGCCCAGCGCCTCCGCCCGCTCGGCGTCGAGCGAGCGCGACCAGGCGTGCACGCGCATCCCCAGGCCGGCCGCCCGGGCGGCCGTCTCCCGGCCGATCGCGCCGAGGCCGAGCACCCCGAAGGTGCGCCCGTAGAGCCCGCGCGCCACCGAGAAGGCCTTCTTGTCCCAGCGTCCCTCGCGCAGCGCCTGGACGTTGTCGGGGATGCGCCGGTCGAGCGCGAGCGCGAGCCCGATCGCGAGCTCGGCCACCGCGATGGCGTTCTGGCCCGGGCAGTTCGCGACGTAGACGCCCCGCCGCGAGGCGGCGGCCACGTCGATGGTGTTCGTGCCGGCGCCCGCGCGGACCACGAGCGACAGCGCCTCCGCCTGCTCGAACACCTGCGCGGTCACCTGCTTCGAGCGGACGATCAGGATCGAGGCGTCGCCGACGGCGGCCGGGAGGTCCTGCGCCTTGAGCTCGGGCCGGTGGTCGACCTGGAGCCCGAGCGCGGCGAGGTCGGCGAGGCGCTCCTTAGGGAAGGCGTCCGCGATGAGGACCTTCATGGGACCTCCTGCTGATGGGGGAAGAGCGCCGGGGAGCATAGGGAGGGGGCGCGAGCGGCGGCAACGTTCCTTGCGAGGGGTGGCCAAACGACGCGCGGCGGCGCGCCGGCGGAGCGTTGGTCCTTTACGGCCCCGGGGGTGCGCCGCTATCGTCACGGGTCCTACACCGCGAGGGCTCGATGTCCGGAGGCAGGCGGATCCGCAAGATCCTGGTGGCGAACCGCGGGGAGATCGCGGTCCGCGTCATCCGCACCTGCCGCGAGATGGGCATCGCCACCGTCGCCGTCTACTCCGACGCCGATCGCGGCGCGCTGCACGTGCGCTTCGCGGACGAGGCGGTCCACCTCGGCCCGCCGCCCGCGGCCGAGAGCTACCTCGCGGTGGACAAGATCGTGGCCGCGGCCCGGCGCACCGGCGCCGACGCCGTCCACCCCGGCTACGGCTTCCTCTCCGAGAAGGCGGAGCTCCCGCGCGCCCTGCAGGCGGCGAAGATCGGCTTCGTGGGCCCGCCCCCGGAGTCGATGGACGCCATGGGGGTGAAGACCACCGCCCGGCGCCACATGCAGGCGGCTGGCGTCCCCACCGTCCCCGGCTCGCCCGATCCCATCGCGGACGAGGCGGAGGCGCGCGCCTTCGCCGGCCAGCTCGGCTACCCGGTCATGATCAAGGCCGCCGCCGGCGGGGGCGGGAAGGGCATGAAGCGGTGCGACCGGGCCGAGGACTTCCCCGCCCTGTGGCAGTCGGCCAGGCGCGAGGCGGCGGGCGCGTTCGGCGACGACCGGATGTACCTGGAGAAGTTCCTGGATCGGCCGCGGCACGTCGAGATCCAGATCTTCGCCGACGAGCACGGCGGCTGCGTGTGGCTCGGCGAGCGCGAGTGCTCGGTGCAGCGCCGGCACCAGAAGATCGTGGAGGAGAGCCCCTCGTGCGTCCTCGACGACGCGCTGCGGCGCGCCATGGGCGAGGTGGCGGTCAAGGCGGCGCGGGCGGTCGGCTACCGGGGCGCCGGCACGGTCGAGTTCCTCGTGGACGCGGGGAGGAGCTTCTACTTCCTCGAGATGAACACCCGGCTCCAGGTGGAGCACCCGGTGACGGAGCTCTGCACCGGGCTCGACCTGGTGCGGCTGCAGATCGAGGTGGCCGAGGGCGGCCGCGTGCCGGCCCAGGACGAGATCGTCCGGCGCGGGCACGCCATCGAGGCGCGCGTCTACGCCGAGGATCCGGCCCGGAACTTCCTCCCCAGCCCCGGCCGCATCAGCTACCTGCGCGTCCCGAGCGGCCCCGGCATCCGCGACGACGGCGGCGTCTACGGCGGGTGGGTGGTGCCGCAGTTCTACGACCCGATGATCTCGAAGCTGCTCGCCTGGGCCCCCACCCGCGAGCAGGCGCTGGCGCGGCTGGCGCGCGCGCTCGACGAGTACACGGTGCACGGCATCACCGTGAACCTCCGCTACCTGCGCGCGGTGCTCGAGCACCCCGCCTTCCGCGCCGGCGACTACGACACCGGCTTCTGCCAGACCTACGCGAAGGAGCTGCTCGTCCGGCCCGACCCGCGGTACGAGACGGTCGCCCTCCTGGCGGCGGCGGTGGCCGCCCACCGGCGCGACCACGACGCGCGCGCCGCCTTCGGCGAGCGGTCCGGGGGCGACCCGGCGCGCTCCAACTGGCTGCGGCTGGGCCGGCTGCGGGCGCTGCGGGGGGCTGCGCGATGAGCACCTACGTGGCGCTCCTCGACGGCGGGCGGCGCGAGGAGACGGTCGAGGTCGAGCCCGACGGCCCGGGGCTGTACCGGGTCCGCCTGGGCGGGCAGAGCTACCGCGTCGACGCCTTCCGCCACGACTACGGGACGGTGAGCCTCCTCGTCGACGGCGCCAGCTACTCGGCGCAGCTCGACCAGGGCGCCACGGCGGTGAAGGTGTGGATCCGCGGCGACGCCTACCCGCTCGAGATCCTGGACGAGCGCCGGCTCCGCATGCGGCGCGCGGCCGGGAAGTTCACGGTCGAGGGGCGCCAGACGCTCGCCTCGCCCATGCCGGGCAAGGTGGTGAAGGTGCTCGCCCGCGCGGGCGACGAGGTGCGGGAAGGGCAGGGCCTCGTGGTGATCGAGGCGATGAAGATGGAGAACGAGCTCAGGAGCCCCAAGGCCGGGAAGCTGGTCGAGCTCGCCGCCGTCGAGGGGCAGGCCGTCGAGAGCGGCGCCACGCTCGCGGTGATCGAGTAGGAACTGCAGCGCACGGAGCGTCTCGTCCCCGGCCCGCGTCCGCGCGCCGGGACATGAAAGAGGGCAGCGTACCCATGACCGACAAGCGCAAGTGGCTCGAGACGACCTTCGGCAAGGCGGTGAAGAAGGCGCCCGAGCGGCGGCCGGCCTTCGAGACCACCTCGGGGATCCGGCTCGACCCCGTCTACGCGGCGGGCGACGTCCGGGAGGGCGTCGACGAGCGGCTCGGCCTGCCCGGCGAGTACCCCTTCACCCGCGGCGTGCAGAGCACGATGTACCGCGGCCGCTTCTGGACCATGCGCCAGTACGCCGGCTTCGGCACGGCCGAGGAGTCGAACAAGCGCTACCGGTACCTCCTCGCCTCCGGCCAGACCGGCCTCTCGGTGGCGTTCGACCTGCCGACGCAGATGGGCCGCGACTCCGACCACCCCCGCGCGCGCGGCGAGGTGGGCAAGGTGGGCGTCGCCATCGACTCGGTCCGCGACATGGCCACCCTGCTCGACGGGATCCCGCTCGGCCAGGTCTCGACCTCGATGACCATCAACGCGACCGGCGGCATCCTGCTCGCGCTCTACCAGGCCATCGGCGAGCAGCAGGGCGTCGCGCCCGCCGAGCTGCAGGGCACCATCCAGAACGACATCCTGAAGGAGTACGCGGCGCGTGGGACGTACATCTACCCGCCCGAGCCGTCGATCCGGTTCATCACCGACATCTTCGCGTACACGGCGAAGGTGATGCCGAAGTGGAACCCGATCTCGATCTCCGGCTACCACATCCGCGAGGCGGGCTCGACGGCGGTGCAGGAGGTGGCCTTCACGCTGGCCGACGGCATCGCCTACGTCGAGGCGGCGGTGCGCGCCGGCCTCGACGTCGACGCCTTCGCCGGCCGGCTCAGCTTCTTCTTCAACGCCCACAACAACCTGCTGGAGGAGGTGGCGAAGTTCCGGGCCGCCCGGCGGCTGTGGGCGCGGATCATGAAGGAGCGCTTCAAGGCGAAGGACCCGCGCTCGATGATGCTGCGCTTCCACACCCAGACCGCCGGCTCGGCGCTCACCGCCCAGCAGCCGGACAACAACATCGTGCGCGTCACGCTGCAGGCGCTGGCGGCGGTGCTGGGCGGGACGCAGTCGCTCCACACCAACTCGCGCGACGAGGCGCTCGGGCTGCCCACCGAGGCCTCGGTGCGGGTGGCGCTGCGCACGCAGCAGATCATCGCCAACGAGTCGGGCGTGGCCGACGTCATCGACCCGCTCGGCGGGTCGTGGGCCGTCGAGGCGCTCACCGACGAGATCGAGGGCCGCGCCCAGCAGTACCTGACCCGCATCGACGAGATGGGCGGGATGGTGCAGGCCATCTCGAAGGGCTACGTGCAGCGCGAGATCCAGGAGGCGGCCTACGCCTGGCAGCGGCGGGTGGAGGCGAAGGAGGAGCTCGTCGTGGGCGTGAACGCCTTCAAGTCGGAGGACCCGCCGGTGCCGGTGCTCAAGGTGGACCCGGCGCTGGAGGTGGCCCAGGCGGCGCGGGTGCAGGCGCTCCGGCGCGAGCGCGACCAGGGGGCGGCGCAGGCGGCGGTGGACGCGGTGCGGCGCGCCGCGCGCGGCACCGACAACCTGATGCCCGTCATCGTGGCGGCGGTGAAGGCCCAGGCCACCCTGGGCGAGATCTCGGACGCCCTGCGCGACGTCTTCGGCGAGTACCGCGAGAACGTGGTGCTGTAGGCGGCGGGGCGCGGCGCGGCGACATCGGCGCCGCGCCGTTCCGCCGCGCCGGCGCGCGCCCGCGGGGCCGGACGCGTCCAGCGCCGTGGTAACCTCGGGGCGTGAGCGCAGACACGGGATCAGGGGGGCCCCCCAGGCTGGAGCGGGTCAAGCCCGGCGCGAGCCACGGCCTCGCCGCGCGCGAGGTGACCGCCGCGGCCGCGTTCGCCGCCGGCCTGGGCTGGGACGGTCCGCTCTCCGAGAACCGGCCGCTCCACCTGTACTACCTCGCCGCCGCGGCGCAGGCGCAGGGCAAGCTGGAGCTCGCGACCGAGCGGGCGCGCTTCACCCTCCACTTCAAGCGCGGCGCCGTCGAGCACGCCTCGTCCGACGCGCCCGAGGACGACCTCGGCCGCCACCTGGTGGCGAAGGGCGTGGTCTCCCCGGAGGCGCTGGCGCGGGGCGAGGGGGCGCGCGCGGCGTCCGGCGGCGACCTCGTGACCGCGCTCTCGAGCCTCGGGCTCATGAACCCCGCCGAGAGCTTCCGCGCGCTGCAGGAGCACGGCGGCGCGGTGCTGGCGCGCGCCCTCGCCGCCGAGAAGGGCACCGCGCGGTTCACGCCCAAGGTCCCGCCGCCGCCCTCGTCGTTCCCGCTCGGCTCGCGCTGGGGCCTCCTGTGCGAGGCGGTGCGGCGCCTCGACGGCCTCGCGGTGCGCAAGCTCCTCGGCCCGCGCGCCGAGCGGCTCGCCTCGCGCGCCGGCGGGCGCGTCGAGGTGGCCGAGCTCAAGCTCACCGCGGTGGAGGCGCGCGTCTCCGCGCTCTTCGACGGCCGGAGCAGCCCGGCCCAGCTCGCGGCGGCGCACCCGGCCGAGGGCGAGGTGCTGCTGCGCGTGGCGCTCCTCTTCGCGGAGACGGAGCTGCTCCAGTTCGGGGCGGCGGCGCCGGGCCCGGCTGCGAGCGCCGCGACCGCGACCGCGAAGGCGACCACGACCGGGACGGCGACCGCGACCGCGGCGAGCCCGACTCCGACCCCGATCCCGGCCCGCACCCCGGCGCCGGTCCGGCCGCCGACGCCGGTCCCGCGACCGCCGCCGCAGGCCGCCAAGCCCGCGGCGCCCGCGAAGCCCGCGGCGCCGAAGCCGCCGACCGACGCGGCGGCCCTGCAGGAGCTGCACGACCGGATCGCGAAGGCCGATCACTTCGAGGCGCTCGGCGTGAAGCGCGACGCCCCCGCGGCGCAGGTGAAGGCCGCCTACTTCCAGCTGGCGCGCGTCTACCACCCCGACGCCGGCGCGCCCGGCGAGCCGGAGACCGTGAAGAAGCTGCGGGCGGACGTCTTCGCCCGGCTGGGCGAGGCGTGGGGCGTCCTCTCCGACGAGGCGCGCCGCGCCGAGTACCTGCAGCAGCTCGCCTCGGGCGGCGCCGCCGACGTGGACGTCTCCGCCATCTTCAAGGCCGAGGAGCTGTTCCAGCGCGCCACCGTCCTCGTGAGGACGCGCCAGTACGAGGCCGCCCTCGAGGCGCTGGCCGAGGCGATGAAGCTCAACCCCGAGGAGCCGGAGTTCGGCGTGTGGAAGGCCTGGGCGGAGTTCCTCACCGCGGCCGACCGCAAGCGCCAGCAGTCCGCCAGCGCCGCGGTCATGGAGGCGGCCCTCAAGAAGGTGCCGCGCTGCATGGCGGCCTACCTCTTCCTCGGGCAGATGGCGAAGGTCGTGGGTGACCTCGCGCTGGCCGAGAAGCACCTCAAGCGCGGGCTCGCGCTCGACCCGGCGCACGCCGACCTCGCGCGCGAGCTCAAGTACCTGCGAAAGTGAACCCCGTGCCCGCACCCCAGAACCCCAAGAAGAAGGCGCTCATGCCGAGCGGGCCCCTGCGCCGGTCGCTCCGCGCCGCCGGCCACCACCTCACCGCCATCGTCCAGGTGGGGAAGGAGGGCGCCACCGAGGCCGTGACGCGCCAGCTCGACCAGGCGCTCCTCGACCACGAGCTCGTCAAGGTGAAGGTCGGCACCGAGAGCCCGGAGGACCGGTTCGAGGCCGCCGAGCGGCTCGCCGCCGGCGCGCAGGCGCAGCTGGCCCAGATCCTCGGGCGCACGCTGCTGCTCTACCGGAAGCACCCCAGGAAGCCGAAGTTCGAGCCGGGGCCGGCGGAGGACGCGCGCGGCGCGGCTCCCGAGCCGCGCTCCGCCGGGCGGGCGCCGGCGCGCAAGCGCACGGTCCGTAAAGGGAGCTTCCGCAAGGGAAGGTGACCCCGCGGCCCCTCGGCCCTGCCGGGGGCCGCTCCTAGTGAACCGTACGCGGCCCGTGCCCCGGCTCGGAGGCGGCCGGCTCCTCGGGGCGCGCCTGGGCGCGGAGCGCTGGCGCGCTGCCGCCGACGCGGCCGCTGCCGGCGGAGCCCTGCTCCAGGGTGGCGAGGCGCGCCGTCAGCTCGCGCAGGCGCCCCCGCAGCGCCCTCAGCTCGATCTCGGCCTCGCGGCGGGCCCACCAGGCGCCGGCCGCAGCGGCCCCGGCCAGGGCCAGGATCGCGACCGCGCTGACGAGCGCCGTGAGCATCGAGATCCCATGCTAGCGACCCGCGCGCGACCCGTAAAGCGGGCGCGGCCCCGCGGCGCTTGTGCCGGGCGCCCGCCGGCGGTAACGGTGCCTGGTGCCCTTGCGGCCGAACATGACGCTGGCGGTGAAGCGGCTCATCCGCGACCTCGCAGGGCGGCTGCCGGAGCTGGCGCACGTGGAGGCCTCGCGGGTGCTGGTGGTGGCCGGCGAGGCGCGGGGCTCGTCGCGCGCCACCATCCGCGGGGGCCAGCTGGGCCCGCCCCGGGCGGGGGGCAAGCGGCGCTTCCTGCGGCTGCGCGGGCGCGACCTCCGGTACGTCATCACGCTGCGTCCGCTCTGGTTCCTCGCCTCGACCGCCGAGGAGCGGGTGGCGACGCTCCTGCACGAGCTCTACCACGCGTCGATCCGGTTCGACGGCTCGCTCCACCGGGAGCGCCGCCACGCGCGGCTGCCGCGGGCGCGCTACGACCGGCACGTGCAGGAGCTGCTGCGGCGCTACCTGGCCGCCGCCCCGCCGGAGCTCGTCGCGCCCTTCTCCGGCGAGGGCGTGGTGAAGATCCGCATGTGGCTGCGGGGGCCGCGCGCCGGCCGCGTGCGCGGCGCCGGCCGGGACGCCGGCCCGCTCCTCTTCCACGGCTACATGCCGCTGCGCACCCGGGCGCCGCGCGAGGCGGAGCCCGAGGCGCGGCCCCGGCGGCGCCGGCGCGGGCGGGACGAGGAGGAGGGCGAGTAGCGAGGAGGCTCAGGCGATCGCGTTGCGGTCGTGCTGGCCCTGGGCGCGGCGGGTGCCGCCGAGCGCGTGCAGGCTCTGGCCGTGCGCGTCCATCGTCACCACCGCCGGGAGGTCCTCCACCTCCAGGCACCAGACGGCCTCGGCCGGCCCCAGCTCCGCGAGCAGGTGGACGGCCTCGACCCGGACCATGGTCCGCGCCAGCGCCACCGCGAGCCCGGGCGCGGCGTGCAGGTACGCTCCGCCGTGGAGCGCGAGCGCCGCCAGGGTCCGGACGCCCAGCCCGCCCTTGCCCAGGAAGCCCCGCAGCCCGTAGCGCGCCAGGAGCTCCGCGGCGTAGGGCTCCTCGCGCAGGGACCTGGCCGGCGCCGCGGCGCGCACCCGCCAGCGGCGGTCCGGGTCGCGCGCCACGAGCGGCGCGCAATGGAAGAGGAGGGCCCCCTTGGAGAAGGCGCGGATCTCCGGGTGGTCCCGCTCCAGCAGACGGCGCCGCGCCGCCGCGCGGCCGGTGACGATGCGGCCGCGGACGAGCACCTCGTCGCGGACGCGCAGCTCCCTCGCCTGCTCCCCGTCCATCGGCAGCGTCACGATCCTGGGCATCCGCCGCGCCTCCCCCGCCAGATCCAAAAGCTGGTGACGACGCGCCGCGGCGGCACCCCGCGCCCTCCTCCGTCCTCCTTGCCAGCGGGCGAGGTGGCGGCCTATGGGTCGCATCCGCGCGGGAGCCCCCACGGCTCTCCCCGCCGAGGAACCTGAATGGCCCACCGCGAGCTCCGCCTGCCCCTCACCGCCCACGGCCGACTCGACCGCGCGCTCGCCGACGCCCTGGGGGTGGGGCGCGCCGCCGTCAAGCAGGCGTTCGCGCTGGGGGAGGTGCGGGTGCGGGGCCGCCGGGCGCGCGCCTCGGACCCGGCCGAGCCGGGCGCGCCCGTCGCGCTCGACCTCGAGCTGTCCGGCGGCCCCATCGCGCCCGACCTCGACCTGCCGCTGCGCGTCCTCGCCGAGGGGCCGGATTGGCTGGTGGCGGACAAGCCGGCGGGCGTCGCGACCCATCCGCTGCGCGAGGGCGAGACCGGCACGCTGGCGAGCGCGGTGGTGGCGCGCTACCCCGAGTGCGCCGCGGCGTCGCCCGACCCGCGCGACGGCGGCGCGCTCCAGCGGCTGGACCTCGAGACGAGCGGGTGCGTGCTCTTCGCGCGCGCCCCCGCCGCCTGGGAGGTGCTGCGCGCACAGCTCGCCGCCCGGACCGTGGAGAAGGTGTACCTGGCGCTCGCCGCGGGGCGGGTGGCCTCGGGCGGCGTGTGCTCCGTCCCGCTCGCGGCGCGCACCGGGCGCGTGGTGGCGGTGCCCGACCTCGAGCGGCCGCCCCGCTCCACCGGCGCGCCGCGCCCGGCCGAGACCCGCTTCGAGGTCCGGCGCGCCTTCGCGCAGCACACGCTGCTCGAGGTGCGGATCGTCACCGGGGTCATGCACCAGATCCGCGCCCACCTCGCCTACCTGGGCCATCCGGTCGCCGGGGACGAGCTCTACGGCGGCGCGGCGGCGGCGCTCCCGGGCCTCGGGCGGCACTTCCTGCACGCCGCGGTGCTCGGCTTCGAGCGGCCGGAGGGGGGGAGGGTGAGGGTGGAGAGCCCGCTCCCGCCGGAGCTGGAGCGGGTGCTCGGGACCCTCGGCGCGGGGGGATGACCGCGGGCGCCGCGGCTACTGGGCGGGCGCCGCGGGCGCCGCTTCCGGCCCCGGGGCGGCGCCGGGGCCCGACGGCGCGTCGGTCATCATGCCGATGGTGTTCACGCCGGCCTGGTGGGCGAGGTCGAGCACCTTCACCGCCAGGTCGTACTTCACCGGGTCCTCGGCGTTGAAGAAGAGGACCTTCGACGGGCGGCCGTTGTAGGCGTCGTGCAGGTACAGCATCGCCTCGTCGATCGACTTGTCCTGGCGGTTCAGCAGCACCCGGCCGTCGGCCTTGAGCGTGAGCACCGTCTGGTCGGGGGGGACCTGGTCCGGCGGGATCACCTGGTTCGGCGGCTCGTACTCCGGCACGCGCGTGAACATCTGCTTCTCGGCCAGCGGCGTCATCACCATGAAGATGATGAGCAGCACGAGGACGACGTCGATGAGCGGGGTGACGTTGATGTCCGTGACGGGACGCTTCGTCCCGAGTCCCATCGCCATGGCTACTCGGCCTCCCCGGTCTTGATCTGCGAGGCGGCCAGCGAGACGCCGACCACGCGCGTCTTGGAGACCTCGAGGATGACCTCGCGCACCGTGCGGTAGTCGACGCTCTTGTCGCCCTTGAGGATGATCGGCGCCCCCGGGCGGACGGCCATCTCGGCCACCAGCGCGTCGGAGAGCTCCTTCCGCTTCACCTCCACCTTGTCGAGCCAGGTGCGCCCGTCGCCGGTGAGGGAGAGGAGGATGGGGTCGCCGCCGTGCTTCAGCTCCGAGACCATCTTGGCGCGGGGGAGCTGCACCGGCTTCCCGCGCTGGAGCATGGGCGTGATGACCATGAAGATGATGAGCAGCACCAGCACCACGTCGACGAGCGGCGTGACGTTGATGTCGCTCTTGACGCTCTTGCCACCGACGTCCATCGACATTGCGTCTTCTCGGTTCCCGCCGTCGGGACGGCGCTACTTCGCCGCCGTGGTGGGCTCGCTGCGCCCTTCCTTCATGAAGTAGTCGACGAGCTCGTTCGCCGAGTCGTTGATGTCGACCTGCATGTCCTCGACCCGGTTCGTCAGGTAGTTGAACATCATGACGGCGGGGATGGCGACGAGCAGGCCGAAGGCGGTGGTGACGAGCGCCTCGGCGATGCCGGCCGAGACCGACCCGAGGCCGCCGGAGCCGGTGGCCGCCATCGCCTGGAAGGCGGTGATGATGCCGGCCACCGTCCCGAGCAGCCCGACGAAGGGCGCGGTCGAGCCGACGGTGGCGAGGGCGCCCAGGCCGCGGCGCAGGTCGGCCACGGTGCGCATCGAGCTGCGGTCGATGGCGCGGTTCACGGCCGCGATCACGTCGAAGTCGCCCACGTCCTCGGGGCCGCGGGTGCGGATGGCCTTCACGCCGCGCTCGTACTCCTCGATGGCGAGGCCGAGCACCTTCGACAGGTGGCCGCGCTTGAGCTTCTTCGAGAGCGCCACCGCGTCGGAGTACTTGCGGGTCGGCAGGAGGGCGCGCAGCTGCTCCGCGTACTGCCGCGAGGCGGCGCTGGCGCGCGCGTAGGTGACGAGCCGCTCGGCCATGACGCCCAGCGAGTAGATGCTCATGATGCCGAGCACGCACGCGATGAACTTCGCGAAGAACCCCATCGTGTGCCACATCGACACGAGGTCGAAGGACATGGCCGGCTCGGCGCTGACCACGAGCTGGTTGAGGGCGGATACGAGCTGAGGCGACATCGAGGAGATCTCCTTGGTAGACGGCTGACCGCTCGAGAGCGCCCTTTACTAGCGCAAGGGGCGCTCGGACGCCAGAGCCGTTGAAACGCGACACGGCTCGGAAGATTGGGCCTCAAAACGGCGCCGGGCCGGTCGGGCGTCGGAGCGCCCGGCCGGCCCGGCGAGGTGACCGGCGGGCGGGGCGAAGACGCCCCACCCGCCGCGTGGCGCGCTAGAGCCGCTGCCCCAGGCGCACGTAGAAGAACCGGCCCATGTAGTCGTACGCCGTCGGGTCGGAGTTCGGGGTCAGCGCGCCGTAGATGGTGCGCGGCGCCGCGTCGAACAGGTTGTTCACGCCGACGGCGAGCGAGGTGGTGCCGGCCGTCGACTTGAACCCGTAGCTCAGGAAGGCGTCGACCGTGGCGTAGGCGCCGACGTCGCGCTCCATGTGGAGCGGGTTGTCGTAGCAGACGCCGCCGGTGGAGGTGCCGTCGGTGGCGGCGCACTGCTTGATGTTGCCGATGTAGTGCAGCGTGCCGCCGGCGCCGAAGCCGCCGAGGCCCCACACCACGCTCGCGATGCCCTTGAACGTCGGGTAGACGCCCTGGAGGCCGTTGTTGAGCTGGCCGATGTCGTAGTTGCCGCGGCCGTGGATGATCGTGCCGTCCGGCTGGATCACGTCGTAGTACTGCAGGAAGTTGCCGTCCACGCCGAAGCCGAAGCGGCCGTACTCCTCGGTGGGGATGCTGTACCGCGCCGAGATGTCGACGCCGGCCGTCTTCGTGCCGCCGACGTTCACGTTGAGGTCGCTGATGCGGTCGATGAAGCCCGAGGCGTCACGGGTGACGAGGGCGCAGGCCGCCGGGTTCGAGTTGCCGGCCGACGGGTAGCACTGGCTGAGGATGAAGCCGGCGCCCTGGGCCGAAATCGCGTTGGTGATATCGATGTGGTAGTAGTCCACGGTGAAGGACAGGTTCTTCACCATGCTCGGCTCGATGACGGCGCCGAAGGTGTAGGTCTTCGCCGTCTCGGGCTTGAGCTTCGGATTACCGCCGTTCTGGCTCCGCAGCTGGGTGTCGGTCTGGCCGCTGCCCGCCGGGTTCGAGACGCCGTTCGCCGCGCAGGCCTTCTTGAGGTCCGCCGAGGCGTTGCTCAGGTCGGAGCACGGGTCGCTGATGGTCGGGAAGTTGTCGTACGCCCCGGCGAACAGCTCGGCGATGGTCGGCGCGCGGTACGCGGTGGAGTACGTGCCGCGGAAGGTGATGTCGCTCACCGGCGTGTAGCGGGCGCCGAGCTTGTAGGTCCAGTCCGTCCCGAACGTGTTGTAGTCGAAGATGCGGGCGGACGCGGTGGCCTCGAGGTTCTCGACGCCCGGCACGTGGTTGATGATCGGGATCGAGAGCTCGGCGTACACCTCGTTCGTGAAGAAGTGACCGGTGGTCGCCGAGCGGTTGTTGCCCGAGGACTCACCCGAGGCGGTGAGCGGGTCCGGCGTGTCGGAGCCCTGCTCGAAGCGGTACTCGTACCCGACGGCGAGGGCGAGCGGCCGGTCGGCGAGCAGCGTCACGGGGAGCTCGCCGGCCGTGTTGAGCTGGACGGAGGTGAGCTGGTTCTCGATGGAGCCGACGCCGGAGAAGGAGAGGTACTTCGCCATCGCGGGGGTCATCGAGCCCGAGCCGCCGAAGAGGTTCAGCGGGACGCAGGCGGCGTCGCCGGTGGCGCACGAGACCTTCGTGACCTTGCCGGTGACCGGGTCGACGGTCTGGGTGGTCGGGCCGACGGCGGCCTGCAGGCGCGACTTCCAGATGTTGCCGGTGTTGACGTTGGTCCAGTCGGTGCGGCCGTAGATGAGGGCGGCATCCCAGGACCAGCCGAACGGCAGGATGCCGTTGAGGCCGCCCACCACGCGGAACGTGTCCGCGTGCTCGCTCTGGCGGCGCGGGCCGAACTCGGTGAGGCGGCGGGTGACCTGGGTGAGGTCCTGGCCGAACGGGTTGTAGTAGTTGTCCTTCGAGACCGTCACGCCGAGGCGCCGGCGCCGATGATGAGCGGCTCCTCGGCGAGCTGGTAGGCCGAGCTGCGGTTCGTGTACGAGCCCTCGAAGAACGCCTTCACCGGCACCGTGTCGCTGAGCTTCAGCTCACCGGCCGAGAAGAGGTTGACGCGCCGGTTCGGGGTGACGTCGTAGTTCGTGCGCTGGAAGTTGTAGAGGTCCTTGGCCGAGCTGAACGGGCGGAAGCAGCTCGCCTTCGGCTTCACCGTCGGGTCGTTCGAGACCGCGCAGCCGGGCAGCGTGGGGTCGTAGGTGTACGAGCTGCCCGGGCCGGTGGTGCCCGGCAGGTTCGGCGTGAGGACGCGGCCGTTCGGCACGCGCGAGCTGCCGAGCTCGGTGACGTTGCCGTTCCAGTCGTAGTCGAGCTGGTGCGTGCTCCACGGGCGATCCGGCGCCATGACCTGCTGCGCGTCGTAGAAGCCGCCCGAGAACATGAACGAGCCGTTCTCGCTGGAGGTGCCGGCGGTGACGTTGAGGTCGACGGTGTTGCCGTCGCCGCGGCTGGAGATGCCCTCGAAGGCGTTGAACTCCATGCCGTTGAAGGAGCGGCGGGTGATGATGTTCACCACGCCCGAGATGGCGTCCGAGCCGTACACGGACGAGGCGCCGTCCTTCAGCACCTCGATGCGCTCGACGGCCGCGATCGGGATGGTGTTGATGTCGACGCCGTTGCCGGTGTCGGCGCCGGTGCCGGCCGCCACCATGCGGCGCCCGTTGAGGAGCACCAGGGTGCGGGTGTTGCCGAGGCCGCGGAGGTCGACGCGGGTAGCGCCCGAGCCGCCGTTGTTCACCTGGGTGTTGAGCGCGTTCGCCTGCTCGGGGAGGCTCTGCAGGAAGTCGCCCAGCGACACCTTGCCGGACGCCTGGATCTGCTCCTTGCTGAGCACCGCGACCGGGGCGGGGGTGGTGAGGTCCTTGCGGCGGATGCGGGAGCCGGTGACCACGATCTCCTCGCCGAACTGCTTGCCCGCGCGCTTGCCGGCGCCGGGGGCCGCCACCGTCTCCTCGGCGGGCGAGGGCTGCACCACCTCGGCCGCCGGGGGCTGGGCGGCCTCACCGGGCTGGTTGCTGGGGGCGACCTGCGACGGCGGGACCGCCGGGGCCGGGGTCGGGGCGTTCGGCTCGATCGTGCCGGAGCTGGGGGGGCTGGCCGGGGTGCTCGGGGACGACGGCGCGGGCGCCGCCTGGTTCGGGTCCTGGGCGAAGGCAGCCCCGGAGGTTCCCACCAGCGCGCCAGCGGCGACGGCCGCCGCCATGAGTTTGCGTCTCAGCGACATTGCGCCTCCTCAGTAGTTGATACTCGCCTGACAATCACGGTGGAGCGGCTCATGCGTCCCGAGCGCGCTGCATGTTCTGACTCGATCCCGACACATTACCGCAAAGATCGGCGTTTCTAGGCGCGCGGGTAGGCGAATGTCAAGAAAGAGAGTGCCGCCAAAGGGCGTGGCGCGGCGACCGATTGCGCAGTGCCGGGAGCGGACCTGTTCAATCCATTGCGCCACTTCGAGCTTTGGCGCGCAAATTCGCGGGGTTGCGATGCCGGGGCGGGCGCGCCCCGCCCGCGCGGCCCCAGGCGGTCCCGCTTGGGCCGACCGCAGCAACCGGTTGCTTCACGCGAGGTCACCCCACGATCAAGGGACAGCGCGGGGACGCGGCGCCTCCCGCCTGCTCTCCCGAGGGCGGGGCCGCCGGCGCCGCGGGAGGGGCGGTCCAGGGTGGGGTCGGGCGGCTGTCGGCGAGAGTTGACAATCCGAACCCCCGGGTACTAGAGAGCCCACTTCGCACGCTGATTTCGGCGTCAACCGGGACGAGACCTCCGTGTTCGATGAAGTGACGAAGAGGGAAGGCGGCAAGCGGGCCGCGAAGCGCGGGATCTGGATCCTCGGCTCGTCCGCGGCCCAGACGGCGCTGGTGGTGGGGCTCATCGCGGTCTCCACCGCGCTCGCGAAGAAGGCGGCCGACGACAAGCTCGTCGAGGTCAAGTTCGTGAAGCAGGCGCCCGCCGCCCGGCCCGCGCCGCCGCCGCCGCCCCCCGCCCCCAAGCGGAAGGTCGTCCAGCAGCAGAAGCCCAAGGTGGACGCGAAGCCCCGCCCGGCGATGGTGCAGCCGAAGGAGATGCCGCAGGAGCTGAAGCCGCCCGATCCCAACGAGCCGCCCGAGGAGGACACGGGCAGCGACGAGGGCGAGGACGGCGGCGTGGTCGGCGGCGTGGTGGGCGGCGTGACCGGGGGCGCCCCGGCGGCGCCGGTCGCGAAGGCGCCCGTGGAGTTCAACGCCACCATGACGCCGCCGCAGGTGCTGGCCGGGCCGCCGCTCGAGTACACGCAGCAGGCGCTCGAGCGCGAGGTGGAGGGCACCATGCTGGTGAAGTGCATCGTCCGCGTCGACGGCACGGTGCACGACTGCCGCGTCCTGAAGAGCGTGCCGTTCATGGACCGGGCGGTGGTGAGCGTGCTGGAGCGGCGCCGCTACAAGCCGGCCACCCAGGGCGGCCAGGCGCTCGACGTCGACTACGTCTTCACGATCAAGCTCAAGCTGCCACAGTGACCGCCCGCGCGTCGCGGGCGGCTGGGGAGGGGACCCATGACCGTCGTGCGCCGTAGAGGACTCGCCGCCGCGCTCACCGCGGCGGCGCTGGGGATGGGGTGTGCCGCCGTCCAGGCCAACCGGCACGAGCCGGGGACGCTCAGCGGGGGCGCGTTCGCCCCGGCGCGGCCCGCGGCGGCCCAGCTCGGGCCGAACCCCGCGTACGTCTGCCCGACGGGCGGCGCCTTCCCCATCCTCACCTCCGACGTGGCCGAGGTCGCCAAGGACGGCGGCCGCGTCGCGCCGCAGCCCGACGGCCGCCTCTGCGCGCTGGCCGACACGCTCCTCGGCTGGAAGGAGCAGGGTACGCCGCCGGAGAGCGTGACGAGCTTCCTCGCCTGGCACTTCGGCCTGCCGGCCGCGCCGGGCCGGGTGGTGATCGCGACGGTCGAGAGCGAGGATCCGCGCATCCTCGCGCAGCGGTTGCTCGAGCCGGTGAACGGCTTCGCGCAGCACGCGGTGGCCCCGCGCTTCGGCGCGGTCACCCAGCGCGAGAAGAAGGGCTTCACGAAGGTGGTGGCGGTGGTCTACGACGCCGTCGCCGAGCTCGAGCCCATCCCCCGCCGCGTCGAGGCGGGCGGGCAGGTGGCGCTCCGCGGCAAGCTCGCCGCCGGGGTGGACAAGCCCAAGATCTCGTACTGCGACCCGGCCGGGAAGCTCGTGGACGTGCCGGCGGCGCCGGGCGGCCAGCTCGCCGGCGACCTGCGCTGCGGCGATCGCCCGGGCACGATGGTGGTCGAGGTCCGTGCCGAGCGCGGCGGCCAGGCCGTCAGCGCGGCGCGCTTCCCCGTCCAGTGCGGCGTGCCGCTCCCCGCCTCGGTGAAGGCGCCGCCCGACGCGAAGCAGGCGGCCGCGCCGGGCGCCGAGCGCCGCGTGTTCGACCTCGTCAACGCCGAGCGGGCCGCGGCCCAGGCGCCGGCGCTGCAGTGGGACGACGGCGTGGCCGCGGTGGCGCGCGCCGCCTCCGAGGCCTCGCGCGACGAGACGCGCGCCAACACCAGCTCGAGCACGGTGAGCTTCGACGTGGTGGCGCAGCTCAAGAAGAACGACGTGATGAGCCCGCTCGTGCTGCTCAACCCGGCGGCCTCGCGCTCGCCCGAGGAGGCGCACTGGCGCCTCGCGCACAGCCCGCTGCACCGCTCGAACATGCTGAACCCGCAGGCGACGCACGCCGGGGTGGGGCTCGCGAGCTACAAGGACCCCGACGCGGGCGACGTCTACTTCGTCACCGAGCTGCTCGTCCGCGAGCAGCCGCCGGTGGACGCCGAGGCGCTCCGCGCGAAGCTCCGCGAGGCGGTGGCGCGCAAGCGCGCCGACGCGCGCGCCGAGAAGCTCGCCGCCGACCCCACGCTGGAGGAGGTGGCCCAGAAGTACGCCAGCGCGCTCGCCGCCGCGAAGGGCGAGCTGCCCAAGGCGCAGGCCGACGCGATCCTGTCGCCGCTCTACAAGACGTTCCGCACGGTGAGCCTGGTGGGCGGCGCCAAGCCCGAGCCGCTGGAGTTCGCCGAGGAGCCGGGCGTCGTCTCGCAGGCCAAGGTGATGGGCGTCGGGGTGGCCGGCGGCGGGAACCCGGTGCTCGGCCGGAACACGGCGTACGTGATCATCCTGGTGGGGACGCGCAGGTAGCGCGCGAAAAAAATGCCCTCTCCCCGCAGGGGGAGAGGGCAGGGAGCGGGGGCCGCACCGCGGCCCCTCGCGCGGGAGCTACTTGGCGACGCCGGCCGCCTTCGCGACCTCTTCGGCCAGGTTCTCCTGCTTCTTCTCGATGCCCTCGCCGAGCACGAAGCGGGCGAAGCGGCGGACCTGGATGTTCTCGCCGATCTTCGCCACCGCGTCGGTGATCGTCTCCTGGACGGTCTTCTTGTCGTCCTTCACGAAGGGCTGCTCGAGCAGCGCGACCTCCTTGAAGTACTTGTCGACCTTGCCCTGGGCGATCTTCTCGACGATCGCCTCGGGCTTCTTCTGCTCGCGGGCCTGGGCGCGGGCGATCTCGAGCTCCTTCTCGATCACCTCGGGCGGCACCTCCTCGCGGCGGACGTAGAGCGGGTTGGCCGCGGCGATGTGCATCGCCAGGTCCTTCACCAGCCCCTGGAAGCCGTCGGTGCGCGCGACGAAGTCGGTCTCGCAGTTCACCTCGACGAGGACGCCGATCTTGCCGCCCATGTGGATGTAGCTCGCCACCGCGCCCTCGGAGGCCACGCGGCCCGACTTCTTGGCGGCGGCGGAGAGGCCCTTCTTCCGCAGCAGCTCCTCCGCCTTGGCGGCGTCGCCGCCGGCCTCGGCGAGGGCCTTCTTGCAGTCCATCATGCCGGCGCCGGTCTTCTCCCGGAGCTCCTTCACCGCGTTCGCGCTGATCTCGGCCATCGTCGTCCGTCTCCTCGAAGTAGGGCGGGGGCTCGTCCCCCGCCGCGATGTGAAACGGGGCGAGCCCGTGCTGGAGCCCGCCCCGCAGTCCTGTGACCAGGCGCCGGCTGGCTACGCCTTCGGAGCCTCGGCGGCCGGGGCCTCCGGCGTCACGTCGCCCTTGCGCACCACCTCGACGTGGGCGCTGGCGGCCGCGCGGTCCTCGCGCGGCGGGCGGCGCTCGCCGCGGTCGCGCCCGCGGCCACCGCGGTCGCGGCGATCGCGGCGGTCACCGCGCTCGCTGGCCGCGTCGCGGTCCTCGAGCTCGCGCTGCTCCTGGCCGTGCTCGGCCACCCAGGCGCCGTGGCGGGCGCGGCCCTCGACGCACGCCTCGGCCACCTTGCCCGTGAAGAGGCGGATGGAGCGGATGGCGTCGTCGTTGCCCGGGATGACGTAGTCGATGCCCTCGGGGTCGCAGTTCGTGTCGACCACCGCCACCACCGGGATGCCGAGGCGGTTCGCCTCGTGCACCGCGATGTGCTCCTTCTTCGTGTCGATGATGAAGAGGGCGGCCGGCAGGCGGGACAGGTCCTTCACGCCGCCCAGGTTCTTCTCCAGCTTCTCGCGCTCGCGCTCGAGCTGGGCGATCTCCTTCTTGGGCAGGCGATCGTAGGTGCCGTCCTGGCTCATCTTCTCGATGGTCTTGAGCCGCTCGATGCCCTGCTTCACGGTCTTGAAGTTGGTGAGCGTGCCGCCCAGCCAGCGGTTCGTGACGTAGAACATCCCCGCGCGCTGCGCCTCCTCGCGGATGGCGTCCTGCGCCTGCTTCTTCGTGCCGACGAAGAGCAGCGTGCCGCCGCGCGCCACCGCGTCGGAGACGAAGCGGAAGGCGGTGCGCGCGAGGTTGACCGTCTTCTGCAGGTCGATGATGTAGATGCCGTTGCGGGCGCCGAAGATGTACGGCTTCATCTTCGGGTTCCAGCGCTTCGTCTGGTGCCCGAAGTGCACGCCGGCCTCGAGCAGCTGCTTCATCGAGATGGCGGTGCCCTGCGTCTGCATGACGGCCGCCATGCCCTCGGCGGGCGCGGCGGCGGGGGCGGGGGGCGCCTCGGTGGCGGGAGCCACCTCGGGCGTGGGGTTCGTGTCCTGCGGCTGCGTCTCCATGGTCTCTCGTCTCTCCGGTTGGTGTTCCGCCACTCCCGCCTCGCCGCGCGTCGCCTGCCGCCGTGGAAGACCTCTCCACCGGCCTCGTCAGGCACCGGAGCGCGTCGCCGGGAAGTGTGTGAATTTACGACGACTTCTGGTTGAGCTACGCCCGTCGCTCGCGATCGGCCGAGATCGATGGGGACGGCTCCTTTAACACGAGCGAGGCGCCCGCCGCAAGGTCCCGGTTCGTCACCGTTTTCGGGGGAGACCCGCCTTCCACCAGCCGAGCTCCACGAGCGCCCCGTCGTAGCCCCGCCAGGCCACCGGGCGGGGGGAGCGGCCCGGGCAGGCGTGGCGGACGAGCCGGGTCCCGAGGTCGAGCGCGCGGCCCCCGCACTCCGGGCAGGTGAACGCGCGTTCCAGGCGGCGGCGCTCGGCCGCGCCGAGGGGCGGCGGCGGGCCGGCCAGCGCCGGGCCGGGCCGGCCGCCCATGAGGCCGCGGGCGCGGTACGCCTCGAGCTCCGCCACGGCCGCCTCCTCGCCGCCCCGGGCGCGCCCCTCGTCGGCGCGGGCGGTCGCCTGGCAGGAGGGGCAGGGCGGGACGCCCAGCGTCCTCGCCACCCGCACCGCCACGCCGCCCTCCGCCAGCTCCTCCTCCCAGGGCTCGCGGGCGTCGATCTCGAGCGCGGGCAGGTGGAGCCCCGCCAGCGCCGCCTCCTTGTCGGCGTCGACCGCGTGGGTGACGAGCACCTCCAGCGCCAGCGCCGGCCTCCCGCGGCGGGTGACGAGGACGTCGGCCCGCAGCGCGCCGGCGGCCCCCTCGGTCACCGCCGCGTCGCCGGCCCGGCCGAGGTCGATGGGCAGCTCGCGGCGGCAGCGCGGGCAGCGCGCGCCGAGCCGCACCGGGAGCCGCCCGGCGAACGCCTCGGCGCACAGGAAGAGGAGCCGCTCCTTGGCGTCGAGGTGGAGCGCCGTCTCCGGCCGGGTGAGCGGGCAGGTCGAGCCGGGCCGGTGCGCGAAGTGGCGGGCGCGCATGGGCCCGAGCTTCGCGACCAGCTCCTCGCCGCAGCCCAGGCAGGTGAAGGGCGCGAGCGCCTTGCGCGAGGCGCGGTCGAGCGCGCCGACGTGGAGGTGCCGCCCCTGGCGGTCCTTCGCCCAGGCGAGGAGGACCTCGGGCTCGTCGCCCGCGCCCCGCCGGCGGGCGGAGGGGGTCGGGGAGGGGTGGCGCCCCGTGTTCCTTGCCCGCGGCACGGCGGGTTCATTACTACCGCTCCACCCTCGCGCGAAAGGACACCATGCCCCTCGAGATCGGCAAGAAGGCGCCGGACTTCGCCCTGCCCGACGAGCGCGGCGAGCTCGTGAAGCTCTCCGGCTTCAAGGGCCGCCGCGTCGTCGTCTTCTTCTACCCGAAGGCCAGCACCCCCGGCTGAACCCAGGAGGCCTCCGACTTCCGTGACGAAGTCGACGCGTTCGCGAAGCACGGCGCGGCGGTGCTCGGCATCTCGAAGGACTCGCCCGCCGCGCAGCAGAAGTTCAAGGAGAAGCACCAGCTCCCGTTCCCGCTCCTCTCCGACCCCGACGCGAAGGTCCAGCAGGCCTGGGGGGTGTGGAAGGAGAAGAACATGTACGGGAAGAAGGTCATGGGCACCGAGCGCACCACCGTGGTGGTGGGGCCGGACGGGAAGGTCGAGCGCATCTTCCCCAAGGTGAAGGTGGCCGGCCACGTGGCGGAGGTGCTGGCCGCGCTCTAGCGCCCGGCCGGCGCTTCGGGGCTATAAGAGGGCGTGCCCCGACCTCTCCGCCACGACCTCGTCGACGCCGCCACGCTGGAGGTGAACGGCCTCGTGCGCGAGCAGGGCTGGCTCGCCGATCGCGCCCTGGAGCGCGTGCTCCGGCGCGAGTCGCGCCTCTACGCCAGCGAGCGGCGGGCGGTGGCCGAGGCGGTCTACGGCCTCCTGCGGCGCGAGGGGCAGCTCCGCTGGCTCGCCGGCGAGACCGCCTTCATCCGGGGGAACCCGGCGCCCGCGCCGGCGGGGCGCGGCGGGCCGGGCCGGGCCGCGGCCTCGGTCGAGCCGGCGACGCTCTACGCGCTCTTCCTCGCCCGCACCGGCGCCGCGGCGCCCGAGGCGGCCGCGAAGCGCCTCGGCGTCCCGGCGCGGATCGTGACGGAGGCGCTCGACCGCGCCGACGCCCGCATCGCGGCGGTGGCCGATCCGGCGGAGCGGCTCGCCGTCGAGGCCTCCCTGCCGCGCTGGCTCGCGGAGCGGTTCCTCGACGAGCTCGGCGCGGAGGAGGCGCGCGCGCTGGCGCTCGCGCTCAACCAGCGGGCGCCGCTCACGGTGCGGACGAACCTCCTCAAGACGACGCGCGACGCGCTGCGGGCGCGCCTCGCCGAGGAGGGCGTGGCCGCGGCGCCGACGCGCTTCTCGCCCTGGGGGCTCACCCTCGACGGCCACGAGAACGCCTTCCAGCTCCCCGCCTTCCAGGACGGCCTGTTCGAGATCCAGGACGAGGGCAGCCAGCTGCTCGCGCTTGCGGTGGGGGCGCGGCCGGGGTGGACGGTGGTGGACGCCTGCGCCGGCGCGGGCGGGAAGTCGCTCGCGCTCGCCGCCGAGATGCACGGCAAGGGTTCGCTCGTGGCGCTCGACGTGGACGAGGAGCGGCTCGCCGAGGCGAAGCGCCGGGCGCGCCGCGCCGGGGTCCACAACCTGCGGAGCCGGCTCATCCCGGAGGGCGCCGCCGCCGCGGAGGCGCTCGCCGACCTCGCGGGCAAGTGCGAGCGCGTCCTGGTGGACGCGCCGTGCAGCGGGATCGGCGCGCTGCGCCGCAAGCCCGACGCGCGCTGGCGGCTCACGCCGGAGGACCCGGCCCGCTTCGCCCGGCTGCAGGCGGAGCTGGTGGCGCGCTTCGCGCCGCTGGTGAAGCCGGGGGGCCGCCTCGTCTACGCCACCTGCGCCGTCGGCCGGATCGAGAACGAGGGCGTGGCGGAGCTCGCCGCGCGCTCGCTCGAGGGCTTCGAGCGGATGAGCGTCGCGGCCATGCTGGGGACCGAGCTGGCGGCCGCCCTCGGGGCCGGGGGGGACGCGCTCTCGCTCCTGCCGCACCGCCACGGCACCGACGGCTTCTTCTGCGCCGGCTTCCAGCGCGCCCGCTAGCAGGGGATCGGGCAGGCGCCCGCCCCTTCATTTTTCGGCTGCGGTGGCGCCGATGTGTGCTCCGAGCGCGCGCGCGGCGTTCTGCCGCTCGCACCCGTCCCGGCGGCGTCGCGCCTGCTCGCCCGGCTGCTGCCCCCGGGTGGGCGGTTCTCTAGGATGCGCGCGCTGGGTGAGCCTCCGAGGTGGGGCTCGCTCGCACACCTGATCCGCGCATGCCCACGCCCTTCCTCCTCTCGCTCCTCCTCGCCGCGGCGCCCGCGGCGGGCCCGGCCCTCGCCACCGCCGCCGGCGCGATCACCGCCGCCCCGGCGGCCGGCGCCGCGCGCCCGGACCCGTGCGATCGGCTCTCCGCGCTCGACGACGCGCCGGACTGCGGGGACGCGCCGCTCTGCTCCGTCCGGCAGCGCGTCCAGCTCGTCTGCCAGGTCCGCGACGCCCTGGAGAAGCGCTACGTCTTCTTCCCGGTGAAGGGGAAGATGCTCGGCGCCGAGGGGAAGGGGTTCGACTCGCGCCGCCACCTCGACGCCTGCGTCGAGGAGGAGCGCGCCCTCCCGCGCGAGGACGACCCGCTGCGCTTCTACGACCGGGTGCGGCGCTGCACGGCCGCCTTCGCCGACGGGCACCTCCTGCTCGGCGCGCCGGCGCGCCTGCCGCAGGTGGCGCTCGGCCTCGGGCTGCGCGCCGTGGACGGGCACGTCTACATCGCGAACCGGGAGAAGAAGCTCGTCTCGTACCTCAAGACCGTCTCCGGCGTGCGCGACCTCGAGGACCTGGTCGCGGTCGGCAACGAGGTGCTGGAGGTGGACGGCCGCCCGGTGCAGGAGGAGCTGCACCGCCTGGCGCAGTACCTCCCGGCCAGCTCCGACGCGGCGCGCCTCGAGCGCGCCGTGGACGCGCTCACCCGCCGCGACTTCGCCTTCCCGGAGCGGCGCGCCTGCGCGCTCACGGTCTCCGCCGGCGGCGCCCGCCGCGCCGTCGAGCTGCCGTGGTGGATCTCGCCCGACGCCGAGGGCCACCTCATGACGCGGGCGTGGGTGCGCCGCACCGGCGTCGCCACCACCGACCTCCTCAACTGGCGGTACGACCCGGCCAAGGACACCTGGGACAAGGACCTCGGCTCCGCGCAGGGCTACCTGCGCACGGAGACCATCCTGCCGCCCGCCGACGCCGCCTCCCTGCGCGAGTACGCCGACGACCAGGACCGGCCGGCGGTGCGCCTGGGCGAGGTGGTGCGCCGGCGCGACCGCGCCTTCTGCTACCTCCAGATCCTCACCTTCCACACCGAGAACCTCGCCGGCGGCCAGGGTCGCCAGCCGTTCTCGGCGGTGCTGGGCGCGTTCGTGAAGGAGTGCCAGGAGAAGGAGCTCGACCTGGTCCTCGACCTGCGCCAGAACGAGGGGGGCTACCTCGCCCACTCGAGCGCGCTGCTCGCGGCGCTGGGCGAGCGCCAGAAGGCCTATCCCGGCGGCGCGCTGCTCCTGCGCGCCTCGACCCAGAACCAGCTCGTCTACCAGCAGCGCGCGCCGTCCCTCTCCGGCGCGCCCGCCCGCGCCGGCGATCCGCTCGACCCGCGCCGCATCGCCGACGCCATCGGCGCCGCCCGCCGCGCGCGCGCCGAGTTCACCCCGGCCTTCCTCGAGCAGCCGCTCCGGGCGAGCGACGCGGTGGGCGGCTACCAGGGCCGCGTGGTGGCGCTCGTCGCGCCGACCTGCATGAGCGCCTGCGACCGCGTCGCGGCGCTGCTCAAGAGCGCCGGGCGCGCGACGCTGCTCGGCGGCCCGACCGAGGGCGCGGGCGGGAGCCAGCAGGAGGCGCGCAACCTGCCGGTGCGCTGGAGCGACCCCGAGGGCCTGCTCGCGCTCGCCATCCCGAACGCCGCCATGGGCGTGCAGCGCGCGCTGCCGCTCGCGGGCGGCGACCGGCCCGCCGACGAGTTCTTCCAGGCGCTGACCTTCGAGAATCGCCCGGTGCAGCCCGACGTGCCGTACGCGACCACCCTCGACGACGTCACCCACCACAACCGCGGCTGGCTGGAGCAGGTGGACCATGCGCTCTTCGGGGGAGGCCTCCGCGCCGCCGCCGGCCGCCCGCAGCTCGCCGGCGCTGGCGGACCCTGACGTAATCCTTCCTCCGGGTGCGCCTCGTCGCACACCCCCTGCGCGTTTCCGCCACAGGACGTGGTAAGAACCGGCGGATGCCGGAGCTCCCCGAGGTCGAGATCGCGGCGCGCAACCTGCGCGCGTGGACGCTCGGGCGCCGGGTCCTCTCCGCCGGCGCGGAGGAGAAGGCGCGCCGGATCTTCCGCCCGGGCCGACCGCGCGCCTTCACGGCCGCGCTCGCCGGCCGGAGCGTGGGCGAGGTGCGCCGGATCGGCAAGCAGCTCCTCATCCGCCTCGAGGGCGGGAAGGCGCCGCTCGGCCTGCTGAGCCACCTCGGCATGACCGGCAAGTGGCTCCGGCGCGAGCGCGGCGAGGCGCCGCCCAGCCACTCGCGGGCGCAGCTCGAGCTCGACGACGGGACGACGCTGCACTACCGCGATCCGCGCCTCTTCGGGCGGCTGCGGCTCGTCCCCGGCGCCGACTTCGACGCCGTGCCGGAGCTGGCGGCGCTCGGCCCCGACCCGCTCGACGACGGGATCGACGCCGGCTGGCTGGCCTCGGCCTTCGCGCGCCGCAGGGTGCCGGTGAAGGTGGCGTTGCTCGACCAGAAGCTCCTGCCCGGGGTGGGGAACATCCAGGCCAGCGAGGCGCTCTTCCGCGCGCGCCTCGACCCGCGCCGCCGGGCGGACGCGCTCACGCGCGCCGAGGTGAAGCGGCTGGCGGAGGCGGTGCGCGCGTCGATCGAGGAGACCATCGCGCGCGAGGCCGGCCCCGAGCCGCACTACGTCGAGGAGCCGGGGTCGGAGAACCCGTTCCTCGTCTACGGCCGCGCCGGGGAGAGGTGCCCGCGCTGCCGGCGCGAGAAGATCGCGCGCGCCGTGCAGGCGCAGCGCTCGACGTTCTTCTGCCCGAGGTGTCAGCGGTGAGCGGCTGGGTCACCGTGTGGGACGTCGCGTCCGAGCCGGTCCGGTGGGGGAGCGCCGGCGAGGGGCTGTGGGCGGCCTCGGCCCTCTTCCTCGGCATCTCCTGGGCCGTCGTGCTGCGCCGCCGCAGCGCCCTCGCCGCTGCGCTGGCGCTCGCGGTCTCGGGCTGCGTCGCGGGCGGGGTGGTGTGGGGCTCCCTCGCGCATCACCGCCACCACCTGGCGTGCGTCCAGGCGTCGCTGCACGACGAGGGGCGCGTGCTCGAGGGCGTGGTGCGCGACTACGAGCGGCTCTCGTCCTACTGGCAGCGGCCCGCCGAGGAGCGCTTCACGCTGGCGGGCGAGGCGCTCCGCCTGCCGCTCATCAGCGGCGCCTGCGGCTATCACCGGACCACCCTCGAAGGAGGGGCGTTCCGCAACGGGCTGCGCGTGCGGCTGCTCACGTGGCGCGGGCAGATTCTGCGGGTCACGGTGGACCGCGACGCCCTGCTCGGGATCGTGCAGGTCGGACAGTAAAGCTGGGGCGTGGACCGGTGCGCTCCGCGACTCGGAGTGCGTGGGTCCCCGGCTGTGCCAGGCACCTACATTTCTTGACTGCCGCCTGCCAGCCTGCTAGGGAGGCAGGCTCAACCTTTGGTGTCCTCGTCGAGAGGAGTAACCACAAATGGGTATTCGCAACGCAGTGCTGCGGGCGTCGGTCGGGGCGGGCGTGCTTTCGATGGCGCTGAGCGCCGGGGCGGCGGTCACGCCGCAGAACGCCGTGCTGACGGCCGCCGTGACCCCGCCGGCGTCCATCCGGTTCGGGGGCACCGCCAGCTACGTCGTCGACATCACCAACACCGGCCCGAACCACGCCACCGAGGTGGCGCTCTCGAAGATCGTCCTCCCGGCGGCGCCGGCGAGCACGGGCACCCTCAAGATCGCCGGGGTCGACGGCGCGACCTGCGACACCGACGCCAACGGCTTCGTGATCGTCGACACGGCCGGCGTCATCCAGGGTCTCGACGCGAAGGGCAAGCCGACCGGCGCGAAGCCCTGCCCCATCATCGCGGACTTCACGAACGACCCCGGCACCGGCGCCACGCCGGCGAACGTCGCCGAGGTGACGATCACGGTCGAGTGGGCGGTGCCGACGGACGCCGACGGCAAGCTGGTGCCTCCGGTGACCGCCGCCTGCCCGGCCGCCAACAGCATGGGCGACATCGCGATCGAGATCAGCGCCACCTCGACGCCGACGACCACGCCCGTGACGCTGCCCGGCGCCGCCGTGGAGGTGAAGCAGTGGGCCGACGTCGCGATCACCCTCGCCGGGCCGTCCTCCGGCAAGACGGGTGACCTCGCGAAGTTCACCCACACGGTGACGAACCGCGGCCCCTGCCCGGCCACCAACGTCATCGCGAGCTTCTTCCCCAACATCAACGTGAGCACGATGCTCACCTTCGACGCGGCCTCGGCCACCGGCCCGTGCGCCTCCGCCGACCCGATCAACGACGCCATCTGCCCGCTCGGCGACATCGCCCCCGGCGCCTCCGTCACCTGGACGTACAGCTTCAAGCTCGGGAACCTGCCGGAGAGCGTGACCCAGACGACGATCCCGTACGAGTTCGACGCGTACTCGTTCGCCGCCGGCAAGGAGCCGCCGTTCTCCAGCGCGAAGCGCGGCGTCGCCGACCCGGACCTCGACAACAACGACGCCAACGCGGCCGGCATCCGCATCGGCAAGGAGGGCGGCGGCTGCAGCAGCGGCGGCCCCGGCGGCCTCTTCGCCGTGGCGCTGATGGCGGCGGCCGTCTTCGCGGCCCGCCGTCGCCGCACCGCCTAGCGTCCGAGCCTCACCGCAGCCTCGCGAGGGCGGCGCCTTTCCGGGCGCCGCCCTTCGCCTTTCTGGGCGGGCGCGGCCGCCGCGTTGCCGCCCGACCGGCGCCGGTGCCATGATGCCCCCTCGATGGGCCCCGACGACATCCGGCGGATGAGCCTCGCGGAGCTCAAGGCGCGCTTCGTGGACGCCGGGCGGCCCTTGCCCGAGGGGTGCGAGGAGGCGCTGCGCGACGACGACCGGGCCGGCGCCAGGGCGGTCTACCAGGCGGTGCTGCGCCGGCGGCGCGAGAACCGCGCCGAGGGGCAGCGGCTGCGCCACCTCCTGCGCTTCGAGACGGCGCTGTGGGAGCAGGGCGTCCTCCACATCGGCGGCGTGGACGAGGCGGGGATGGCGCCGCTCGCCGGGCCGGTGGTGGCGGCGGCGGTCATCCTGCCGCGCGAGTTCCGGCCGCGCGGCATCGACGACTCGAAGCAGGTGGACGCGGCCGAGCGCGAGCGGCTGGCGGTCGAGATCAAGGCGGCGGCGGTGTGCTGGGCGGTGGGGCTGGCGGCGGTGGAGGAGATCGACACCATCAACATCTACCGGGCCGGCCTCCTCGCCATGCGCCGCGCGGTCGAGGGCCTCTCGCGCGCGCCGGAGCACCTCCTCATCGACGCGCGGCGGCTGCCGGAGCTCAAGATCCCGCAGCAGGGGATCATCCACGGCGACGCGCTGAGCCTCACCATCGCCGCCGCCAGCATCCTCGCCAAGACGACGCGCGACGCGCTCATGGCGGAGCAGGACCTCGCCCACCCCGGCTACGGGTTCGCCCGGCACAAGGGCTACCCCACCGCCGAGCACTTCGCCGCCCTCGAGAAGCTCGGGCCTAGCCCGCTCCACCGCCGGTCGTTCGCGCCGGTGCGGCAGGCGCTCGGGCTCGAGCCGGTGCAGGAGGAGCTCTTCCCGGCGCGAGCCGAGGGCGAGAAGTAGGCGGTGGCGCACACCGCGCTGCTCCTCTTCGGGCTCGTCTCCTCGGCGGCGCTGCTCGGCTTCGGCCTCGCCCAGGCGTTCCGCCGCCGCTACCGCGATCGCTCGGGGGTGGTGCGGGAGGGGCCGGCGGCGGTGCGGGCGGGGCTCCTCGTCGCGTTCATCGGCCTGTGCGAGCTGGCCGTGACCGCGCTCCTGTACCTCGCCGGCCGGTAGGCCGCCCGCCGCCCGCGCGCGAGCGGCATTTGACGCTGAGCATCCCGGAGGATAGAACGAGCCCCGAGGACGAAGCCCGACGGTGTCGGTGCGACCGGTCCGCGGCGGAATGACCCGCCCGACGGCGCCCCCCGATCCGGCCAACCATGCGAGATCCCCACCCTTCGATCGCAGCGACCGCAGCCCCCCGCGACACCGAACCCCAGCACCGCGACCACGACGGACGCCGCAATGGCCGCGTCCGCGACCGCGACCCGCGCCACCGCGGGCTCGACGCCGAGCGCGGGCTCGCGCTCGACGTGCCCGTCCCGGCGCCGGCCCACCCCCCGGAGATTCCGGAGGACCGGCTCGACGCGGACGCCATCCGCACCATCGCGCGGCTGCGGCACGTGGGCCACCAGGCCTACTTCGTCGGCGGCTGCGTGCGCGACGTGCTCCTCGGCTTCACGCCCAAGGACTTCGACGTCGCGACCAGCGCCCACCCCGGCGAGGTGCGGGCGACCTTCCGCAACTGCCGCCTCATCGGCCGCCGCTTCCGGCTGGCGCACGTCTACTTCCGCGGGGCGAAGATCATCGAGGTCGCCACCTTCCGGAAGAACCCCACCGACGCCGGCGAGGACCTGGGCGAGGAGGGCGACCTCCTCATCACCCGCGACAACGTCTTCGGCACCGCCGAGGAGGACGCCCGGCGCCGCGACTTCACGGTGAACGGGCTCTTCTACGACGTCTTCGCCGGCGAGGTCATCGACTACGTCGGCGGCCGCGCCGACCTCGAGGCGCACCGCATCGCCACCATCGGGGACCCCGAGATCCGCATGCAGGAGGACCCGGTGCGCGCGCTGCGGGCCATCCGCTTCGCGTCGCGGCTCGGGTTCACCATCGAGCCGGAGACGTTCGCCGCCATGCGGCGGCACGCCCCCGAGCTGGGTCGCTGCGCCCCGCCCCGCCTGCTCGAGGAGACGTTCAAGATCCTGCGCTGCGGCGCCTCCCAGCGCGCCTTCGAGCTGCTCCGCTCCTCCGGCGCGCTGCCGGTGATCCTGCCGGCCCTGGCCTCGTTCTTCGACGGCGCCGGCGACGAGGCGCGCCGCCGCTTCCTGGCGCACCTCGCCGCGCTCGACCGGCTGGTGAAGGCGGGCGGCGACCCCAGCGAGGCGGTGCTCCTCGGCGCGCTCCTGCTCCACCTGCCCGCGCCCGAGCCCGGCGCGCCCAGCGAGCGCGACCGGCTCCTGGCCGAGCTGGTCGCGACGGCCCGGCTACCCCGGCGCATCGCCGAGCGGGTCCGGCTCGCGCTCGCCTCGCAGCGCGCCTTCCGCGGCCCGCCCCGGCGGCGCCGGCGCGGCCTCACCTCCCAGGTGTACTTCCGCGACGCGCTCCAGCTCCTCGAGCTCACCGTCGAGGCGACCGGCGAAGGGCGCGAGGTGCTCGACCGCTGGCGCAGCGACGACGCGGGCGCCGAGGGCGGCGACGCGCCCGAGCCCGGGCGGGCCCGGGCGGGCCGCGCAGCCCCGGCCGGGGACGACCTCGACCTCGGGGCGGTCCCCGCCGACCGGCCGGCCCAGGAGGCCGGCCCGGCGGCGGAGGGCGCCAAGCGCCGGCGCCGGCACCGCGGCGGCCGCCGGCGGCACCGGCGCGGCGGCGGCGCCCCGGCCGGCTCCTCCGGCCCGCCCGCTTGACGGGGCCGGCGGCTCGCCCGCTCGCCGGCGCCTCCCCCGCGCTTGGCGCGGCGCGGGCGTTCGCGCCCGGTATGATGACAGCTCCGCGCCTTGCCCCTCCGGGCGGCGTGCGATAGAAGGCGCCGGATATGCCCAGCGAGCGAGCGGACAAGCCGAAGGCCCGGTACAAGCGCATCCTGCTCAAGCTCTCGGGCGAGGCGCTCATCGGCGACGGGAAGTACGGCATCTCGCCGAAGACGCTGGTCGCCATTGCACAAGAAGTGAAGGACGTGGTCGAGCTGGGCGTGGAGGTCGCGCTCACCATCGGCGGCGGCAACATCTTCCGGGGCGTCTCCGGCGCCACCGAGGGGATGGACCGCTCCAGCGCCGACTACATGGGCATGCTCGCCACCGTCATCAACTCGATGGCGCTGCAGGACGCGCTCGAGAAGATGGGCGTCTCCACCCGGGTCCAGTCCGCCATCGAGATGCACCAGGTGGCCGAGCCCTACATCCGGCGGCGCGCCATCCGGCACCTGGAGAAGGGGCGGGTGGTCATCTTCGCGGCCGGCACCGGCAACCCCTACTTCACGACCGACACCGCCGCCTCGCTGCGCGCGATGGAGATCCACGCCGACGTGCTGCTCAAGGCGACCAAGGTGGACGGGGTCTACAGCGACGACCCGAAGAAGAACGCGGCCGCCACCAAGTTCCGCTCCCTCTCCTACCTCGACGTGCTGAAGAAGAACCTCAAGGTGATGGACTCGACCGCCATCAGCCTGTGCATGGACAACGACCTCCCCATCGTCGTGTTCGACCTCACCGCGCGCGGCAACGTGCGCCGGGTGGTGGTGGGCGAGGACATCGGCACCACGGTCGGGAAGACCCAGACCCGCGCCGCGGGCTAGCCGACGCACCACGAAAGAACGGAGAGCGCCATGTCTGCCGCCGACGACATCCTCAACGACCAGCGCGCGCGCATCCTGAAGACGCTCGAGCACTTCCGCGCCGACCTCATGGGCGTGCGCACCGGGCGCGCCTCGCTGCACCTGCTCGACGCGGTCCGGGTCGACTACTACGGCACGCCCACCCCGCTCAGCCAGGTGGCGAACATGGCGGTGGCGGACGCCCGGCTCATCACCCTGAAGCCCTGGGAGAAGAGCCTCATCCCGGTCATCGAGAAGGCCATCCGCGACGCGAACCTGGGCCTCAACCCGATGAGCGACAAGGACCTGGTCCGCGTGCCGGTCCCGGCGCTCACCGAGGAGCGGCGCAAGGAGATCGTGAAGCAGGTGAAGCACAAGGGCGAGGAGCAGAAGCTCGCCGTCCGCAACGAGCGGCGTGACGCGAAGGAGCTGCTCGAGCAGGCGGAGCAGGACGGCGACATCTCGGCCGACGAGGCGAAGAAGGCGCTGGAGAAGGTCCAGAAGGAGACCGACGACGGCGTGAAGAAGATCGACGAGATGGTCGCGGCCAAGGAGAAGGAAGTCCTCACTGTGTGAGCGGGGGCATTCGCCAGGCGCTGGCGCTTTACCTGCCGCTGCTCCTCGTCGGCGCGGCCGCCGGGCTCGTCCACGCCCTCGCCCGCCGCAGCCCCGACCCGCGCCGCCGGCGCGCGCTCGACCTCGCCTGGATCCTGCTCCTGCTCCTCGGCGCCCCCGCCTGGCTCTTCACCGCCGCGGCGCTGGGGTGGCTCTGATCACACCGGCCAGACCATCCCGATGAGCGCCAGCAGCCACAGCAGGTGCGCCGCCCCGGCGTAGGCCGGCAGCTTGCGCGACGCGGCGCGCGCCAGCTCGAGGTCGCCGGCCGCGAGGCCCTCGGTGACCCCGCGCAGCGCCGGGCGCGCCAGCGCGGAGAGGAGCGCCAGCCGGAGGAGCGCGAAGAGCATCCCCGCCTCGATGCCGTGCCGGATCGGCACCTCGCCCATCGCGAGGTAGAGGAGCCCGGTCGCGATCGTGGCGAGCCCGAAGGCGAGGTCGAGCGCGAGGCCGCTCCGGGCGAGCGCCAGCGCGGGGGAGGGCGGCTGCGCCGGGGCGGCGGCGACCGCCCGGCGGACCGCGCCAGGCCAGAACAGCGCCGAGCCGATCCAGACCGCGGCGGCGAGGACATGCAGGAAGCGGAGCACGAGCTGGAGGGTCATGGGTTCCGGTGGGGTCAGGGCGCGAGGACGCGCGCGCAGGTCTCGAGGACGGCGAGGCGGGCGTACTTCTTGTCGTTCGCGGGGACGAGCAGCCAGGGCGCGTCGGGGCGGTGGGTGCGGTCGAGCATGTCCTGCACCGCCTCGGCGTAGTCGCGCCACTTCTTGCGGTTGCGCCAGTCCTCCGAGGAGAGCTTGTACTTCTTGAGCGGGTCGGCCTCGCGGTCCTCGAACCGCTGGAGCTGGGTCTTGCGGTCGATGTGGAGCCAGAACTTGCACAGCTTCACGCCGTCGTCGGTGAGCATCTTCTCGAAGGCGTTGATCTCGTCGTAGGCGCGCTTCCAGGCCGCCTCGGTCGCGTACCCCTCCACCCGCTCCACCAGCACCCGCCCGTACCAGCTGCGGTCGAAGACGGCGATCTCGCCGCGCTCGGGGAGCCGGTACCAGAAGCGCCACAGCCAGTGGTTGCGCTTCTCCTCGTCGCGCGGCGCCGCGATGGGCCACACCTTGAAGCCGCGCGGGTCCAGGAGCGCGGTGAGCCGCTTGATGCAGCCGCCCTTGCCGGCGGCGTCCCACCCCTCGAAGACGAAGACCGTGCGCCGGCCGTCGAGGTAGTTCGTGATCTGGTGGGCGTAGACCTTCCGCTGCAGCTCGAGCAGGCGCCGCTCGTAGCGCCGGCGGTCGACCTGCGCGGAGAGGTCCACCTCGTCCAGGCGGAGGGTGCCCGGCGCGAACGCCTGGAACCGGTCGGCGCGCTCGACCAGCGCGCCCGGCGCGCCGCCGGCCTTCCTCGCCCGCGGCCGCCGCGCGCCGCGCTTCGCCCGGGTCTTCGCCATGAGGTCACTCGTAGCGGAAGCCGTGCGCGATGGGCAGGCGCCGGCCCTCGCCGAACGCCTTCGCGCTCACCTTGAGCACCGGCGCCGCCTGGCGCCGCTTGTACTCGGAGGTGATGATCATCTTCAGCACGCGCCGCACCGTCTCGGGCGCGTGCCCCCGCGCCACGATGGCCTCGAGCGGGAGCCGCTCCTCGATGGACGCGGCCAGGATGTCGTCGAGCTCGGGGTAGGGCGGCAGCGTGTCCTGGTCGGTCTGGTCCGGCTTCAGCTCGGCCGAGGGGGGCTTCGTGAAGGTGCGCTCGGGGATGACCTCGCGGCCGGCGCGGGCGTTGGCCGCGCGCGCCACCCGGTAGACCAAGGTCTTCGGGACGTCGCCGATGACCGCCAGGCCGCCCGCCATGTCGCCGTAGAGCGTGCAGTAGCCGACGGCGAGCTCGCTCTTGTTGCCGGTGGACAGGCAGAGGGAGCCCTCCTCGTTGGAGAGCGCCATGAGGATCTGCCCGCGCACGCGCGCCTGCACGTTCTGGGCGGCGAGGTCGCAGAGCGGGTGCGCCAGCGCGCCCTCGAGCTGCGCCAGGTAGGCCGCGTGCATCGGCTCGATCATGATCTCGCGGAAGCGCAGGCCGAGGTTCTTCGCCAGCGCCGCGGCGTCCTGGCGCGAGTGCATGGACGAGTAGCGCGACGGCATGGCGACGCCGAAGACGTTCTCCGGGCCGAGCGCGTCGGCGGCCAGGGCGGCGGTGAGCGCGCTGTCGATCCCGCCCGAGAGCCCGATGACGGCGCTCCGGAAGCCACACTTGCGGGCGTAGTCCCGCAGCCCGAGCACGAGCGCCCGGTAGACCTCGTCCGCCTCGGCGTCGGGGCCCTCGCCCGGCGCGAGCCGCGGCGCCCCCGGGAAGCGCAGCAGCTCCGGGGCCGCGCCGTCGCCGCCGGCGACCACCACCGCCTCCTCGAAGAGCGGCGCCTGGGCGAGGACCTTCCCGTCCCGGCCGACCAGCATCGAGCCGCCGTCGAAGACGAGCGCGTCGTTGCCGCCCACCTGGTTCACGTAGGCGATGGGCACGCCCTGCCGCTCGGCCGCGGCGCCCACCATGCGCGCCCGCAGCGCCGGCTTGCCGAGCCCGTAGGGCGACGCGGAGATGTTCACGACCAGCTGCGCGCCGGCGTGCCGGAGCTCGCCGATGGGGTCGCGGTCGTAGCGCGGCGTCTGCCAGAAGCGCTTGTCGTTCCAGATGTCCTCGCAGATGGAGAGGCCGAGCCGCGCGCCGGCCGCCGGCGAGTCGGCAGCGGTGGCGTCCTTCGCCGCGAGGAAGTAGCGCGTCTCGTCGAAGACGTCGTAGGTGGGCAGGAGCGACTTGCGCCCCACCGCCGCGACGCGCCCGCCCTCGACCAGCGCGGCGGCGTTGTAGACGCCCGGCGGCGGCGCGCCGGGGGGCGCCTCCGGGAAGCCGATCACGAGCGCGAGCCCGCGCGACCAGTCGGCCGGCTCGGCCAGCTCGCGGAGCGTGCGGCCGGCGCGCTCCAGGAACTCCGGGACGTCGAGGAAGTCGCGCGGCGGGTAGCCGGACAGCGCCAGCTCCGGGAAGAGGACGAGCGACGCGCCGGCGCCGCGCGCGAGCTCGGCGGCGGCCCGGATGCGCGCGGCGTTGCCGGCGAAGTCGCCCACCGTCGTGTTCACCTGCGCGAGGGCGATGCGGCGGGTCGGCACGGCCGTGAACATGCTACAGTTCCGGGCCGTGCGCAGCGGATTCGTGGGCGTCCTCCTCGCCGCCGCGCTCGCCTGCCGCGGCGAGCGGGCGGCCCCCGCGGCGCCCGAGGTGGCCCTCTTCAGCACGGTGGGTGACGCGCCCGCGGCCGCGCTCTCGGCCGCCGCGGCGCGGGCCGGCGTGGCGCGGGTGCGCCGGGTCGCGGCCGCGGCCGACGCGGACGTGCTCTGGCTGGGCGACCCCACCGAGGCGGTCGAGGCCGAGGCGCTGCTCCTCCCCGGCGCGGTCGCGCTCCCCGAGGGCGTCGACTCCCGGTTCGGCGACCCGCGCGGCCGCTGGGCGCCGCTCTGCGCCCGGGCCCTGGTGCTGGTCGTCGCCCCGGGCGCCGCCCTGCCGCTCGACCCGGTGAACGTGCGGGACGCCGCCGACCCGCGGCTGGCGGCGCGGGTGGCGGTCGGGCCGCCCGGCGCGCCGGGCCTGGCCACCCCGCTCGCCGCGCTCGGCGTCACCTACGGCGAGGCCAGCCTGCGCCGGTTCCTCGCGCTGCTCGCCCGGAACCGCACGCGCGTCGCCGAGAGCGAGCGCGCGGCGCGGGCGCTCGTCGCCTCGGGCGAGGCCGCGGTCGCGCTTCTGGGCAGCGAGGAGGCGGCGGCGGGCGCGGCCAGCGCAGCGGCGCTGGAGGTGGTGGTCCCGGATCAGCAGGGCCGCGGAGCGGTGGTGCTGCCCACCGCGGTGGCGGTGGCGCAGCGCGCGGCCGGCGGCGCAGCCGCGGCGCGGCTCGCGACCTGGCTGGTGGGCGCCGAGGCGGAGGCGCTGCTCGCGGCGCGGGCGCCGGGGTTCATGCCGCTGCGCGCCGGCGTGCCGGTGCCGGTGGGGGTCCGCCCGGCGGGAAACGTCGTGGCGCTCCCCCTCGACTGGGACCGGCTCGCCGCAGAGAAGCGGAGGCTCGCGCCGCTGCTGGCGGCCTGGCCGCCATAAGCCCATTAGGCGCGCCATATCGCGATGGGTCGCGCTCAACCGGCCCCCAGAGAGACGAAAACGCAATCCTCTTGGGGCCTTATCCCGAAAAACACACAGGGGGTTGGCAGCCGAGCGGGGCGTTGTCATCGTCGAGTCGCCGGGGAAGACGGCCGAGAAGGGGCGCGCCCCAGGACCATGCGCCCAGCGGACCGGACGCCCGGCTGACTGGCTTCCCCAGGGGAGACAAGACGATGCCGCAGATCGATATCGAGATCCTGACCCCGTTCGCCGCCAAGTTCCTCGAGGGCACGACCCTCACCCCCGCCGAGCGCGCCGAGGTGCTGCGCATCGCCCAGGGGTTCGCGTGCAAGGACTCCGCGGCCGCCGCGGGCGTGTCCCCGGAGACGATCCGCGCGCGCCGGAAGAGGATCTACCGCAAGCTGGACGTGCCGGGCTCGGGCGAGCTGCTCGCGAGCCTGCTCTCGATGTCGCTCAAGATGCTGGCGAAGGGCGAGCGCATCGAGCCGCGGCCGGTCGCCCCGGCGCAGCCCGCCGCCGGAGCCGCCGTGGCGGGTCCGCCGGCGATGGCCGCGCGGTAGTCCGGCGCCGCTCGCAGGCGGCTCGTCCTCTCCGAGGGTCCCTCCGCGTAGGGCGGGGGCTCGTCCCCCGCCCCGCGCCGCGGGTCAGCCCCGCGCCCACGCCTCGAGCTTCGCGGCCACCTGCTCCGGCGTGTAGCCGAACTCTCCCGCGAGCGCCTTCTCCGGCGCGCTCGCGCCGAAGCGGTCGATGCCGAGGACGAGGCCGTCCTTTCCGGCCAGCTTCCACCACTCCAGCCCCCGCGCCGCCTCGACCACCGCCACCCGGTGACCCGGGGGCACGACCGCGTCGCGGTACGAGGCCGGCTGCTCCTCGAAGCAGGCGAGGCACGGCATCGAGACGAGCCGCGCGGGCACGCCCTTCGCCGCCAGGAGCGCCAGCGCCGCCTGCGTCGTGCCCACCTCGGAGCCGGTCGCGATCACCGTGACCTTCGCCCCGGGGGCGTCCGTCACCACGTAGCCGCCGCGGAAGAGCTGCTCCGGGTCGGAGGAGGCGCGCGCGAGCTTGGGGAGCTTCTGCCGGGTGAGCACGAGCGCGGTGGGGCCCTCGCGCCGCTCGATCGCGTGCGCCCAGGCGGCCGCCGTCTCGAGCCCGTCCGCCGGGCGGACCACGTGCAGCCCGGGGATGGCGCGGAGCGCGGTGAGCTGTTCGATGGGCTGGTGGGTTGGCCCGTCCTCGCCGAGGAAGATGGAGTCGTGCGTCCAGACGTAGATGGACTGCAGGCGGGAGAGCGCGGCGAGCCGCACCGGCGGGCGCATGTAGTCGGAGAAGACGAGGAACGTCCCGGAGAACGGGATGTGCAACCCGTCGTAGGCGAGGCCGTTCGCGATGGCGCCCATGGCGTGCTCGCGGATGCCGTAGTGGACGTTCCGGCCCTGGTAGCTGCCCGCGCCGACGAAGCCGCCGCCCTTGATGTCGGTGTTGTTCGACTCGGCCAGGTCGGCCGAGCCGCCCACCAGCGCGGGCACGAGCGCCGCCGCCTTCTGGATCGCCGCCTGCGAGAGCTTGCGGGTGGCGTCGGCGGCGTCGGCGCCCTCGAGCAGCTTCGCCCGCAGGTCGGCCGGCACCTTGCGCTCGACGTGCGCGTCGAGGAGGGCGGCCGGCGCCGGGTTCGCCGCGCGCCAGGCGGTCGCCTTGCGGTCCCAGGCCGCGCGCAGCATGCGCTTCTCCTCCTGCACCTCGCGCCAGTAGGCGCGCACCTCGTCCGGCACGAGGAAGCGCGGGCCCTCCGGCCAGCCCAGGTTCTTCTTGGCGGCCGCCAGCTCCTCTTCGCCCAGCGCCGCGCCGTGCACCCCCGAGGTGCCGGCCTTCTTGGGCGCGCCGAAGCCGATGACGGTCTTCACGCGGATGAGGCTCGGGCGGGAGAGCTCGGCCTTCGCGGCCCGGAGGGCGCGGTCGATGCCCTCGTGATCGCGGCCGTCCACCGACTGGACGTGCCAGCCGTAGGCCTCGAACCGGCCGGTCACGTCCTCGGTGAAGGTGAGGTCGGTCTTGCCGTCGATGGTGATGCCGTTGTCGTCGTACAGGTAGACGAGCCGCCCGAGCCGGTGGTGCCCGGCGAAGCTGGCCGCCTCCGCGGAGACGCCTTCCATGAGGTCGCCGTCGCCGCAGATGGCGTAGACGAAGTGATCCTCGAGCGGGTTCCCGGGCCCGAGCTGGGCGGAGAGCATGGCCTGGCCGAGCGCGAAGCCGACGCCGTTCGCGAAGCCCTGGCCCAGGGGGCCGCTCGTCACCTCGACGCCGGGGGTGTGGCGAAACTCGGGGTGGCCCGGGGTGCGCGAGTGGAGCTGCCGGAACTGCTTCAGATCCTCGAGGCCGAGGTCGTAGCCGGAGAGGTGCAGGAGCCCGTACAGCAGCATCGAGCCGTGGCCGGCGGAGAGGATGAAGCGGTCGCGCCCCAGCCAGCGCGGCTCCTTGGGATCGAACCGCAGGTGCCGGGTCCACAGCACGAACGCCAGGTCGGCGGCGCCCATGGGCATGCCGGGGTGGCCGCTGTTCGCCTGCTGCACAGCGTCCGCCGCCAGCATGCGGATGGTGTCGACACACTTCTTCGTGAGCTCGGCGCTCGCCTGTGGCACGGGTCGCTCCTCCGGTGGGCGCGCGAACATCGCCCGGCGCGGCGTTTCAGATCAAGGGGTTCCTGCCGCCCCGCCCGCGCGCTCGCGACTTGACGGCGCGCGGGGCTGCTTGGGTATCGCCCCGTCGGCCGATACCCATCGTGCGGGCTGGCCCGCATCCTACGCGCGGGGGGGCGAGCGCATGACCGCGAGCGAGCTGCGCGCGCAGGCCGAAGAGGGCGAGCCCTCCGGCCCCGCAGACCAGCCGGGGCGAGGCGAGCCGCCGCAGGGCGAGGGCGAAGTCCTGGCCGCGGCCGCGTCGCTCCTGGACGGCTTCTTCGACGCCGCGCCGGTGGGCCTGGCGCTGCTCGACCGCGAGCTTCGGGTGATCCGGGTCAATGACGTGCTGGCGCGCCTGGCCGGGCGGCCGGGGCTCGTGCCGGGCGGGCCGCTCGAGGTGGTGCTGCCCGCGCTCGCTTCCCCCGAGCTCCTGGCCGCCGCGCGCCGTGCGGTCGCGGCGGGCGAGACGTCGCCGGAGCTCGCGATCGCGGCGGGCGAGGAGCCCGGGCGACCTCCGGAGGCGCGGCGCGCGCTCGTCGCGACCTGCTACGCGCTGCGGGGCACCGCCGGGATCCTCGGCGTGGGCCTCGTGGTGCAGGACGTGACGCGCCGGCGGCAGCAGCAGGAGTTCCACGAGCGGGTGCTGGGCATCGTCGGCCACGACCTCCGGTCGCCGCTGGCGGCGGTGCGCATCTCGGCCCAGATCCTCGGCCGCGCCGCCCCGGACCCGCGCCACGCGCGCCTGCTCGGGGTCATCGAGGGCGCCGCCCGGCGCATGCAGCGCATCATCGAGGACCTGCTCGACTACACGGCGGCGCGGGTGGGCGGCGGCATCCCCATCCGCCCCAGCAGCGTGGACGTGGCGCAGGTCTGCCGCGAGGTGGTGGCGGAGGCGCTGGCGGCCGATCCGGACCGGGTGGCGCGCTGCGAGGGGGAGGGCGACCCGGTCGCCGAGCTCGACCCCGACCGGCTCGGCCAGGCGCTCGCCAACGTGGTGGGCAACGCCTTCCGCTACGGCACGCCCGAGCACGCGATCGAGGTGCGCTGGCGCGGCGAGCCGGACGCCGTCGTGGTCGAGGTCTCGAACCGCGGTCCGATCATCCCGCCGGAGCTGGTCGGCCACGTCTTCGAGCCCTTCCGGCGCGGGGTGCACCCGGGCGGCGAGGGCGGCGGCCTCGGCCTCGGGCTCTTCATCGCGCGCCACATCGTCGCCGCGCACGGGGGCGAGCTGACCCTGCGCTCCGACGCCGGCGAGACGTGCTTCACGGTGACGCTCCCCAGGCGGCGGGGGTGAGCGCGGGCCGGCGGAGAGGAGCGCGAGGAGCGGCCCCCTCTCCCTGCCCTCTCCCCCGGTGGGGGAGAGGGAACCGTCACTCTGGAAGAGGAAACCGTGACCTGGAGTGCAAAGGCTCCTGCCCCTCGCCCCGTGTCTCGAGCGTGTCGGTCTCCCTCGCCCCGCGGAGCACTCATGATTGGCCACAAGTCTTCCCCGGCCCGTCCAAGCCAGCAGAGAGGTGCGTGGCCGTCTCGCGGCCGCCGCCCCGTCGAGGCAGGGCACCGTCCGGCGAGCGGCGCCAGCGAGGCGTCACTCCCCGGCCGCGGCGCCGTCCGCAAGATCGGCTCACGATCCGGTACTGCGCCGTCCGAGCGTTCACGTCGAGCCAGCGGTCTCAGCGCCCGCGCCGCACGCCCCTAAAGTGCTTCCGCTGGCGGTAGTAGGTGGAGCGCTCCGGTCCGCGCCCTTCCGGAACTGCTC
>NZ_BJTG01000015.1 GCF_013340205.1 Anaeromyxobacter diazotrophicus | reverse complement strand
ATCGCACGGAGGTCTGACACGGACAGTCAACGGCGCCGCACGCGCAGTAGACCCGATCGCGGGGCCGCCTCACCGCTTCCAATCAGCTCCCCGGCTGCCGCGTTCCCGCACCCGCGCCCCTTCGTCCCCGTAAGCCGGGCCACGCCTCGCCGCCGCGGACGCGCAGGCACGCCTCGCGCTCGACGCCCCGGGTTCGGCGGCGCTTGCCACCGCGGATCCGCCTGCCCGCCTGCCGCGCCCCTCCCTGCCCGTGGTCCGCCCGCCGATGCAGGACAGCCGCTCCATGCTGCGAGCGCGACCGGTCTTCGGCGGCCCCTCTCCCCGGCCCTCTCCCCGCTCCGCGGGGCGAGGGGGATGAGGGGGATGAGGGGGCACCCTGTCACGCCGCCGCGGGGGAAGGGGGGGAGAGGCGCCGCACGGCGCTCATCGAGGATGCGGTGGGGCGGGGCGCAGCCCCGTTACAAAAGGCCGGCTCCGGCCCGATGCGGGGGTCGAAGCTGAGGATCTGCCGGAGCCGGCCAGGCTCGAACAAGAGAAGTTTGCGCCTCGTCCTCTACCGCGTCGCGCTGAAGTGTTCCCGCCCGCCGTGGGGGAGAGTACGGCGAGCGGGTAGGGGGAGTAGCGCGGTCACGGCCACGGGACGCACTCCCTGCAGGCCGGCCGAGAGGCCGGCGATCTCGAAGAGCTTCTCGAGAATTCTGGAGAGGGCGAGACGCATGCAGCCGGAGAGAGCATCTTCGATGCCAGCCCGCCCCGGCCTGGATCCGGGCCTTTTCCGCGACTCCACTCCGGGTCGCGCTCACCCCGGGGTGCCGCGGCGGAACACCAGGGGCTCACCCTGCGCCGCGTCCACCGCCCGCGCGAACGCCCCGAACGCGGGGTAATCCGCGGGCGCGATCCGCCCGCGGAGCAGGTCGAGCTGGTCGGTCCGCTGGAGGCGGCCACCCGACACCTGCTCCACGCGCCGGAAGCTGCCGAAGGGTGTCTCGAGCGCTGCCTGCGCGCCGGGCAAGGGCTGCCAGCCGGCTGGCAGGGTCACGGAGAGCTCCAGCGAGGCGCGGTCGTCCCCAGCCACCAGCAGCGGCGTCTCGCGCGCGGCGCGCTGCAGGAAGCGCGCGCCGAGGCGGGCCGGGAACACCGGCTGCTCCGCCACCGCCCTCCCCTCCTCCAGCCGCGCCCAGCGCTCCACCTTGGCCCGCCAGCGCAGGGTCACCGGCCCCTCCAGCGCGCCCTCCCCATCCACCGCCAGGTCGAGGAGCGCCGCCCCGCGGAAGCTCCGCGCCAGCATCTGCTCCATCGCCTGCCGCCGCGCCTGCCCGTCGAGCCGCTCGACCGAGGCGCGCAGCGCGGCCGCCTCGAACCCGGTGTAGGCGTCGGAGCCCTCCAGCACCGCCCCGCCCTCCGCGTCCACCGTCACCGCCAGCCGGGTCCGGCGCCGCTCGGAGCCGTCGTCCGGCGGCGTGCGCGCCACCTCCACCTGCTCGCCCGGCCCGGGCAGCACCAGCGCCTCGGCGCCGCGCAGCTGCGCCGGCAGGACGCCGTAGGGCGTGCCGCGGGTGGTCGGGTCGAGCCAGGTGACCTGGCCGCCGCGCTCGAGCCGCAGCACCGCGTAGCCGTACAGGTCCGGGCGCGGGAAGCGGTAGGGCGCCGGGTCGCGCCCGAAGTCGCGCACCAGCGCCAGGCGCGAGCGCACCCCCAGCGCCTCGAGCAGGCTCTGGAGGAGCACCGTCCGGCTGCCGCGCCCGCGCGAGAGGATGGCGCCGGCCGGCTCGGAGAAGGAGCCGCCCTGGCCCAGGATGAGCTCCTGCACGCGGCGGTAAGCGGCGCGCGGCAGCGCCTCGCCGCCGCGCTCCGCCGGCGGCACGCTCGCCGCCAGCTCGGCCGCGAGCTGCCGCACCTCCAGGCTGGGCCGGCAGGGCTCGAGGAGCCCGTCGGCCATCGCGCGCGCCAGCGCCTCGCGCCCGGCGCCAGCGCCGGCCTGCACGAACGGCAGGTGCTCCGCCAGGGCCGGCGCGCCCGGCTCGGGGAAGAGCGCCGGCACGTCCTCGCGCACCACCCGCACCACCTCGCGCCCGCCCTCCTCGCGGACCGGCGGCGGCGGCAGGTGGTGGGCGTCCACCTCCAGGCCGAGCCCGCGCGGCGCGGCGGCGGTGTAGACCGACCGCCACAGGGGCTCGTCGGCGCGGAAGTAGAACGGGTCGGCGCTGAAGCCCGGCACCGCGGCGCCGCGCGGCGGGACCGTCCGCATCCAGATCCACTCCGCCAGGTCGCCCGGCTCGAGGCCGGTGAGCGAGAGGGTGCGCTTGTCGCCGAGCGGCTCCTCCGGCTCCAGCACCCGGCCGTCCCTCTTCACCGTGCGCGCCTCGAGCAGCTCGGCGCCCTCCGGCACCGCCACCTCGCCCACCCGGTCCACCGCCCGCTCGTCGCGCGCCTCGACCAGGGTGTGGATGCGCTCGGTGTAGGCGCCGCCGGGGTGCGCCTCCACCGCGCCCAGGTCGAGCACGGTCACGCTGGAGGTGGCGCGGCGGCCGCCGGCCGCGCGGTAGGCGGCGAGCGCCGCGGCGCCGTCCTCGTCGAGCTCGTCGAGCGGCTCGTGGCCCCCCTCCAGCGCGAGGGCGCGGCGGAGCTGGAGGTCGCTCCCGTCGAGGAGGAGCGCCCGCTCCCGCGCGGCGCGCGCCCCGGCCGCGTCGCCGGCCGCCTCGAGGTACTCCGCCCGGCGCTTCTCGAGGCGCGCCGCGCGCGGCCAGCTCCGCGCCAGGTCCTCGAGGTCGGCGGCGGCGGCGCGCGGGTCGCCGCGCGAGGCGCGGAGCCCGGCGCGCACCAGGCGCCCGTCGATGCGGGCGGGCGCGAGCCGCACCACCTCGTCCGCCAGCGCGAGCGCGCCCGCCAGGTCGCCGCGGCGGCGCCGGTGCTCCACCAGCCGCTCCAGCCCCGCCGGGCAGGCCCGCAGCGCGGTGGCGAGCTCGTCCTGCCGCTGCAGGGCGTCGCGCCGGACCGCCAGCGCCTGCGACAGCTCCAGCGCGGCGCAGTCGCCGCCCACCCGGCGCGCCTCGTCGGCGAACCGCTCCGCCTGGGCCGCCAGCCCGCGCGCCTCCGCCAGCCGGGCGCGCGCCAGGAGCGCCCGCGGGCGCGCCGCCGCCGCCTCGGAGAGCGCGTCGAGCAGCGCCGCCGCGTCGTCCAGCCGGTCCCCCTGCCGCGCCAGCTCGGCGCGGGCGAGCCGCGCCTCGGCGTCCCCCGGATCGGCCGCCAGCGCCTGGTCCAGATCGGCCACGGCGCGCGCCCGCGCGACCCGCTCCGAGAGCGTCGGGTCGTCCTGGCGCGCCTCGGCCCGGAACGCCAGCAGCGCGGCCGAGCGGGGCGCAGCGCGCAGCGCGCCCTCGAGGAGCGCCTTGGCCGCCTCCCGATCGAGGTCGAGCGCCCCGAGGGCTGCGGCGAGCGGCGCGGCCACCGGCCCGGCCTCGCGCTCGAGGCCGAGCGCCAGCGCCGGCGCGCCCGGGAGCGGCGGCGGGAGCGGACCGGCCTTCACGGCGGGGGCGGCGGTGCCCGGCGCCGCGGCGGCGGAGGTCGCGTCGGAAGGGGCGCCGTCGGCGCGGGCGAAGGACACCGCCAGCTGCCCGGGCGCGTCGCCGCGGCCGAGCTTCACGAGGAGCCGGTGCGTCCCCGCCGAGAGCCGGAGCGGCACGAGCTGCGCCAGCGGGGGGAAGCCGGCGTAGGCGCGCCGCTCGGCCACCGGGGCGCCGTCGAGGAAGGCGCGCAAGGAGAGGTCGCCGCCCACCGCGAGCAGGTAGTCGCCGCCGCGGGCGAGCGTCACCTCCGCGGCGACGTAGTAGAGGTCCGCGCCGGGGGGCTCGCCCTCGAGCGTGACGACGCCGTCGGGGAAGGCGAGCGCGCGGGTGGGCGCCGGCGGGAGGCCGGCGGCCTGCGGGGCGCTCGCGGGCAGCGGCCCCGCCTCCGGCGGGAAGGGGGTGTCGAGCTCGAGGCCGTGGAGCCCGCCGAACGGGCCGGCCAGCGCCACCGCCGTGACCGCGCCCGCCTCGGCCCGCAGCTGCGCCGCCCGGCCCCGCTCGCCGAGCGCGGCGAGCGCCGCCGCCCGCGCGGCGCGCGCCCGGAAGGCGGTGCCGCCCTCGAGCCGCGGCTGCGCCCGGGCGAGCCCCTCCTCGATCTTCCGCGCCAGCGCCGGGGCGCGGCCGGCGAGGTCGGCGAGCCGCCGCGCCGCCACCGTCGCGAGCGGGTGGCGCGGGGCGCCCTCCACCAGGGCGACGAGCTCCGTCGCCTCCCCGGCGTCGTCGAGCTGGCGGCGGGCGAGGAGCGCGCCGCCGAGGCGGGCCCAGGGATCCGCCCCGTCGCGCGCCTCGGCCGCCTCGATCCGGCGGGCGGCGGTGGCGGCGTCGTTCCGCAGGAGCAGCGCGTCGAGCCCGGCCTGGGCGAGCGCGCGGGCCGAGGCGCCGCGCGCGGCGGCGTCGCCCTCGGGCCGGTCGAGGGGCCCGCGGGCGGTGGCGCAGGCGGCGAGCGCGAGGAGGAGCGCGAGGGCGCGGCCCGCGCATCGGCCGGCGCCGCGCTGGGGGTGAACGAGGAGGCTCGTCATGGGCGGGGTCACCGGGAGGCGGCGGCGGGGGCCGCCGGCGCGAGCCGGACCGGCCGCGCCAGCGCGCGGTCCACCTGCGAGAGGAAGTCGCGGAAGGCGCCGTAGGAGGCGGCGGGGACGCGGCTCGCCTTGAGCCGCACCCGGGTCTCGGCGAGGAGCGCGCCCCCCTCCTCGCGGTAGCTCACCTCGAAGGCGGCGAAGTCGCCGTCGAGCGCCGCGGGCGGCGGCAGCTCGACCGCGCGCCAGCCGGCGGGGAGCGCGTAGCGGTAGGCGAGGCGCGCCTCCCAGGGCGCGCCGAGGACGAGGTCCTGCCGGCGCGCCGAGAGCGGCGCCAGGCTCTCGGTGAAGCGCTGCCCGGCGCCGAACGGCGGCAGCCGCAACCCGTCCCCCTGCCGGTCGGCGAGCCGCGGCAAGGAGAGCGCGAAGCGGAGCTGGACGTCGTCCTCCAGCCGGCCGAGATCGGAGACGGAGACCTCCTTCACCGCCAGCCCGGGGAAGGTGCGGCTCATCGCCTGCTCGAGGTGGGCGCGGCGGTCGCCCTCGGCGGCGTAGGCGCGGCGGTAGCCCGGCGCCTGCACCCCGGCCACCCGCGCCTCGCCGGTCACGGCGGCGCTGCCGTCGGCGGCGAGCGCGACGTCGTACCGGCTCTCGCTGCGGTTGTCGCCGGGCTGGCCCTCGGGGAGGGTGGTGAAGCGCGCCGGGGCGCCCGGGTTCACCACCAGCACCGTCGCCCCGCGGTCCTCGCCGGGGAGATCGCGCGAGCCGGAGTACGAGGCCGTCCCGTCGAGCCAGAGGTCGTGCCGGGGGACGTAGAGGATGGCGTGGTTGAACACCGCCAGCGAGGCGGGCCGCTCCGGCATCCGGCCGAGCCGCCGCATCCGCAGCAGGACCAGGCGCGAGTCGATCCCGAGCGACTCGAGCAGCGCGTGGGTGAGGCTCGCCTTGTCCTTGCAGTCGCCGAAGCGGCGGTCGAGGATCTGCTCGACCCGGTACGGCTTGAAGCCGTGGATGCCGAACTCGAGCGCGACGTAGCGGGTGTTCGTCACCACGAAGCGGTGCACCGCCTGGATCACCGCCAGCTCGTCGCCCGCCGGCGGCAGCCCCTGCTTGCGCCGCGCGGCGCGCGTCTCGGCGGCGAGCCGGAGCGCCGTCTCGCGCACCTCCGCCGTCGGGACGAGCTGCTCGCGCACGAGCCCCCAGTAGAAGCGCGCCACGTCGTCCCAGCTCGCGTAGGTGGAGACGTGCAGGTAGGGCGCCACCTCGCTCCAGCCCGGCATCCCCGGCTCGGGCCGGAGCCGCGGCACGTCCTTCGCCGCCCAGCGCCGCTCCACCACCCCGCCCTCGAGCGCGCGCTCGGACTTCTGGAGGCCGGGCAGCGCCGGGTCGGAGGCGAAGATCTTCCGCCCCTCCGGCGCCAGCAGCACGTACTCGGTCTGCGCCCGCCGGGTGTCGTCGCCGAAGAAGACCACCTCGCCGAAGTAGTCGGAGAGGAGGTTCTCGCTCGCCACGTCGTCGGTGCGCACCGCGATCTCGAGCACGTCGCCCGGCGCCAGCGCCGGGAAGCCGAGCTGGCGCGTGCGGGTGTCGTAGTAGAGCCGGTACCAGGGCTCGCTCGCGCTCCGGTCGCTCTCCTGGTACGTGTCCACCTCGGCGCCGTCCGGCTTCAGCACCCGCGCCCGCGCCACCTTCACCTCCTGGCGGTCTGGGGTGTAGCCGGTCGCCCAGCTCCGCCACGCCTCGACGCCGCGGGGGGTGAGCACCTTCACCACCAGCTGGTGGACGGCGGAGGAGAGGCCGGAGGCGAAGACCTTCCGCACCTGGAGGTCCGAGAGCACCAGCGCGTCCTCGTCGGCGGCGGCCGCCGGGGCGCCGGCGGCGAGGAGGCGCGCGTCGCGCAGGTAGGGCTGCTCGAACGGCTCGCGCTTGGGCTCGATGGCGCGCACCAGCTCCTTGAGCTGGGGGTTCTGGGGCTTGAGCTCGAGGGCGCCCTGGAAGTCGGCCAGCGCCTCCTGGGCGTGCCCGGCGCGGAGCCGTGCCTGGCCGCGCCGCTCCAGGATCTCCGGCTCCTCCGGGGCGATGCGGAGCGCGGCGGCGTAGGTCGCCTCCGCCTCGTCGGACCGGCCGTTGCCGGCGAGCAGGTCGGCGAGGCGCAGGCGCGCCTCCAGGTCGGCCGGGTCGAGCCGGAGCGCCTCCTCGAGCAGGCGCACCGCGCCGTCGAGGTCGGCGCGCTGCAGGAGCACCTGGGTGAGGCTCGCCCGCGCGGCGGCGTCGTCGAAGCGGAGCGCGAGCGCCTTGCGCAGGAGCGGCGCCGCCTCGTCCAGGCGGTCCTGGGCGCGGAGCCCGCGCACCGCGGCCGCCACCGCGCCGGGGTGGAAGGGCAGCTCCCGCGCCAGCGCCGCCCGCTCGCGCTGCGCCCGGGCGGCGAGCCCCGCCTGCTCGTGGAGGTCCGCCAGGGCGAGGCGCGCCGCCGCGAAGCGCGGGGCGGCCCGGACGGCGCGCTCGAGCAGCCGCTGCGCCCGCGCCAGCCGGTTGTGCGAGAGCTCGTGCCGGCCGAGCGCGGCGAGCGCCAGCGGGTCGTCGGGGTGGGCCGCCACCGCCGCCTCGAGCTGCTCGCGCCGGCGGTTGCCGTCGTCGTCGAGCCGCGCCGCCAGGAGGCGGGCGCGGACCGAGCCGGGCATGAGCTTCGCCGCGCGCCTCGCCTCCGCCGCGGCGCGCCGCTCGCGGTCCTCGCCCGGGCGCCGCTCCGCCAGCGCCAGCGCCAGGTCGAGCCGGGCCGGGCCGGCCGCCGCGCCGCTCGCCGCGCGGGCGCGCCGCTCCAGCAGGTCGAGGACGCCCGGCCGCGGCGAGGCCTTCCCGGCGGGACGCGCCAGGGCCGGGAGCGGCGGGAGGCGGGCGGGCCGGAGGGCGAGCGGCTCGCCGCGCTCGTCGGCGAGCCGCACGAAGAAGCCCATCATCCCCTCGGCCTGGCACAGCTTCACCAGGATGCGGTTCGGCCCGCGGCGCAGCCCCACCTCCACCGCCGAGGTGTCGAGCCGCGCCCGGTGGTAGCTCGGGTCGGCGTGGACGAGCGCGCCGTTCACGAACACCTTCACCGCGCCGCTCGCGCCCAGGTACAGGACCGCGCGCGCGTCGCGCGGCGACTCCACGGCCGTGAGCGCGTAGACCACCACCTCGCGCGCCGGCCGCACCGCCGCGCCGAGGTGCGCGAAGCCGGCCGCGAGCGCCTCCTGCGGCAGCGGTCGCCACCCCACCTCGCGCCCCTTGCCGGGGTAGCGCGCCCCGAGCGCCTGCTCCGCCTCCGGCGGGAAGGCCTCGTCGAAGCCGCGCTTCCCCTCGTTGTCGAACGGGCCAGCCACCTGCCAGCCGCGCAGGAACGCGAGCTGCGCCAGGTCCGCCTCGCTGCGGCGCAGGTTGCCGCGGGCGCGCTCCAGGTGCGCGAGCCGGAAGCGGGCGTAGGCGCGCACCTCGGGGTGCGCGGCGCGGTCGGTCGCGAGCGCGTCGTACGCGGCGGCCAGCTTGCCGAGGTCGGAGAGCTCGCCCTCCAGGCCGGAGAGCTCGATCAGCACCGGGAGCGCGCGCGGCTGGGCGTGGTCGCGCTCCAGCTCGGCGAGGAGCTCCCCCGCGCGCGCCTCCAGCGGCTCGGCGGGCGCGGGCGCCTCGGCGGCGGCGCGGGTGCAGAGGGCGAGCGCGAGCGCGCAGGCGGCGAGGTGAGCGGGGCGGCGGGCGGCTTGCAGCATGGCCCCAATCTAACCCAAGGGGACGAGGGAGATTCCGCGGGAACGCCCGCTCGCCGCCTCGCCGGCGGCGCTCCGCCGGGCTCAGGCTTCGCTCGCGCGAAGCTCGGCCCGTCAGTCGGCGCGCGCCAGGGCGATGACGTGCACCTCGCGGGCGCCGGCGACGAGGAGCGCCTCGCTGCACGCGCCGGCGGTGGCGGCGGTGGTGACCACGTCGTCCACCAGCACGAGCGCGCGCCCCGCCACCAGGCGCCGCTCGGCGGCGAATGCGCCGCGCACGTTGCGGAGCCGCTCCGCGCGCGAGGTGCCCACCTGCGGCGCGGTCTCGCGGGTGCGGCGCAGCGCGGCCGGAAGGAAGGGCGCGCGGCGGGCGCGAGCCACGGCGCGGGCGACGAGCTGCGCCTGGTCGTAGCCGCGGGCGAGGCGCCGGCGGCGGCCGAGCGGCACCGCGACCACCGCCGCGCCTTCGGGCCACGGGGCGGCCGCGGCGAGCCAGGCGCCGAGCGGGCGCGCCAGCGCGGGGCGATCGCCGTACTTGAGCGCGTGGACCGCGTCGGCGAGCGGGCCGCCGAACAGGGCGCCGGCGCGGCAGGAGGCGAAGGCGGGCGGCGCGGCCAGGCACGCGCCGCAGAGCGCGTGCGGGCCCGGCAGGCCGCAGCGGGCGCAGCCCGGGGGGACGGAGTCGATGGCGTCGCGGCAGGTGGGGCAGAAGGGCTCGTCCGCGGAGCTCGCGAGCAGCTCGCGGCAGGCGGCGCAGCGAGGGGGGTAGAGGAGGTCGAGGAGGGCGGAGGTGAAGGTCGAGGTGAAAGCGCATGGACCGGAGGATGCGTTCATCGATCGACCTCGACCTCGACTGCAACAGCGACCTCGACCTCGACTTCGACCGCGACCGCGAGCGGCCCGTCTTCAGCGCATGAGCAAGCCCAGCCCCTTCATCTCCTTCGGCTGCGGCAGCCCGAGCACCTGGAGGGCGGTGGGCGCCACGTCGGCCAGCACGCCCTTCTCGCGCAGCTTCGCGCCCTTGAAGTCCGGGTCGGCCAGGATGAACGGCACGGGCCCGAGCGTGTGCGCCGTGTGCGGCTGGCCGGTCACCGGGTCCACCATCAGCTCGCAGTTGCCGTGGTCGGCGGTGACGAGCATCGCCATGTACGAGGCGCGCGCGGCCTTCCAGAGCCGGCCGAGGCACTCGTCCACCACCTTCACCGCCTTCACCGCCGCGTCGAGCTTCCCGGTGTGCCCCACCATGTCCGGGTTCGCGAAGTTGACCAGGATGAAGCCGTACTTGCGCGACTCGATGGCCGGCACCAGCCGGTCGGTCACCTCGCGCGCGCTCATCTCGGGCTTCTCGTCGTAGGTCTTCACGTCGCGCGGGCTGGGCACGAGGATCCGCTCCTCGCCCGGGAACTGCACCTCGCGCCCGCCGTTGAAGAAGAAGGTGACGTGGGCGTACTTCTCGGTCTCGGCGCAGCGGAGCTGCGGGATGCCGGCCTGCGCCACGAGCTCCGGGAAGATGTGCGTCGGCTGGTCGGGCGCGTAGGCCACCGGGAGCCCGAAGGTCTGGTCGTACTCCGTCATGCACGCGTAGTACGCGAGCTGGGGCCGCGGCCTCGCGTCGAAGTCGGCGAACCCCTCCTGCGTGAAGGCGCGCGTGATCTCGCGCGCCCGGTCGGCGCGGAAGTTGAAGAAGACGATGACGTCGCCGTCCTTCACCCGCGCCCGCGGCTCGCCGGCGCCGTTGACGACCACCGTCGGCTTCACGAACTCGTCGGTCTCCTCGCGGCCGTACGCCTCCTCCACCGCCTTCGCACCGCCGGCGGCCTTGAAGCCCTCGCCGCGCACCATCGCGCCGTAGGCGAGCGCCACCCGGTCCCACCGCTTGTCGCGGTCCATGGCGTAGTAGCGCCCCATCACCGTCGCGACCTGCCCGTAGCCGGTCTCGCCGAGCCGCTTCTCGAACGCTTGCACGTAGCCGAGGCCGCTCTTCGGCGGCACGTCGCGCCCGTCGAGGAAGGCGTGCACGAAGGCGCGCGGGACGCCCTCGCGCCGCGCCAGCTCCAGGCAGGCGTGCAGGTGCTCGACGTGGCTGTGCACGCCGCCGTCGGAGAGGAGGCCGAGGAAGTGGACCGTTCCGCTCCCCGACTTCGCCCGCCGCATCGCCTCCTGCAGCACCGGGTTCTGGAAGAACGACCCGTCCTCGACCGCGCGGTTGATGCGGACGAGGTCCTGGTAGACGATCCGCCCCGCCCCGAGGTTCGTGTGGCCGACCTCGGAGTTCCCCATCTGCCCCTCCGGCAGTCCGACCGAGAGCCCGCTCGTCTCGAGCGCGGTCCACGGGTAATCGCGCATGAGGGCGTCCATGTTGGGCGTCCCGGCGATGGCGATGGCGTTCGCCTCGCGCTCGGTCCGCAGGCCCCAACCATCGAGGACGACGAGCAGAACGGGCTTGGTCTTGGGCACGGTCACCTCGGGTATGGGGAAGTCGCCCCTCTGTCTAGGCTCGTTCGCGTCCGCTCTCAAGGGATGATTCCCTCCCGGGCGTAGCAAGGCGCGCGCCCGGCTCGTGGGACGGCCGCGGGTGCGACACAGGGTCCGTTCGGCGGTAACATGCGCCGGTTCCCCGGCCATGGCCACCGAAGCCCGCAGCGAGGCGCGCCGCCTCGAACCCGATCGCACCGAGCCCTCCGTCGCGGCGGGGGCGGCGGCGGATGGCCTGACGCGGCTCCTGGAGGAGCTGGCGCGCACCCCGGACGTGAAGCTGTCCGAAGTCTGGCAGGCGCGGCTCGCGCCGGGCGAGGTGGTGGGGCGCTTCGAGCTCGTCCGCGAGGTGGGGCGCGGCGGCTTCGGGGTGGTGTACGAGGCGAAGGACCGCGACCTGGGCCGGCGGGTGGCCTTCAAGGCGCTCCGGCCCGGGCGGCCCCTCGACGCCGAGCAGGTGGAAGCGCTGCGTCACGAGGCGGAGTCGGCGGCGCGGCTCAACCACCCCAACCTGGTCACCATCCACGACTTCGGGAGCTGCCCCAGCGGCCCCTACCTCATCATGGAGCTGCTCCGGGGCGAGGCGCTGTCACAGCGGCTCGACGACGGGCCTCTCTCTCCCGGTGAAGCCGTCCGCATCGCCCGGGAGGTGGGACAGGCGCTCGTGCACGCGCACGCGGCGGGGGTGGTGCACCGCGACCTCAAGCCCGGCAACGTCTTCGTCTGCGAGTCCGGCGCCGTGAAGGTGCTCGACTTCGGCCTGGCGCACCTGCTCGGCGCGGCGGGCGCCAAGGGTGGCACCCCCGGCTACATGGCGCCCGAGCAGATCCGCGGCGAGCGCGAGGACGAGCGGAGCGACCTCTTCGGCCTGGGGGTCCTCCTCTACCGCATGCTCACCGGGCGGCTGCCGTTCGAGGTGAAGAACGGGCGCAGCGCCGTGCTCGACGAGGGCCCCTCCCCGGAGCCCCGCGGCGAGGGCATCCCGGCGCGGCTGGCGCGGCTCACGGGGCGGCTCCTGGCGAAGGACCCGGGCCACCGCCCCCGCTCGGCGCAGGAGGCGGTGGACGACCTCGGCGCCATCGCGCGCGCGCTCGATCCGGTGGCGGCGGGCCGGCGCCGGCGCGGCTGGCTCGCGCTCGCCGTGGCGGTGCTCTTCGCGGGCGGCGGCGGGGTCGCGGCGGGGCTGGGGGCGCGAGCCCTCGGGGCCCGCGACCTCCAGCGCATGACGGTGGCGGTGGCCGACTTCGAGAACGCCACCGGCGACCCGCAGCTCGAGGGGCTGTCCGCCCTGCTCATCACCTCGCTCGAGCAGTCGCACCGCCTCGCGGTGGTGACGCGCTCCCGCATGCGCGACGAGCTGCGGAAGCTGGGCCACGGCGAGGTGGAGCGTATCGACGAGCGACTGGCGCGCGAGGTGGGGCGCGCGGTGAAGACGCGGGCGCTCCTCCTCGCCTCGGTGCGCCGCTTCGGCGGCGACTACGCCCTCCAGCTCCGCGCCCTCGACCCCAGGGACGACCGGTCGCTGTTCGCGGTGACGGAGCAGGTGAGCCGGAAGGAGGACGTCCCGGCGCTCATCGACCGGGTGTCCGAGCGCGCCCGCCGGGCGCTGCGCGAGCACGACGACGACGTGCGCGACGCCCGCGTCGAGATGGCCGCCGCGGTGACGAAGAACCTGGAGGCCTACCAGCACTACTTCCGCGGGGTGGAGTGCATCGAGCGGCCGAGGGAGGAGCGGGAGTGGATCGGCTGCTCCGACTTCTTCCGCGCCGCGGTGGCGGCGGATCCGGGCTTCGCGCTCGCCCACTACCAGCTCGCGTACCTGGCGAGCACCATCAACGTGTCTGGGTCGGCCGGGTCCCAGCGGCCGTTCATCGAGGCCGAGCTCTCGTCGGCGCTGCGCGACGAGGCGCAGCTCCCGGCGCGCGAGCGGTCGCTCGTGCTGGCGCTGCAGGCGCACCTGGCCGGCGACGACGCGGGCGCGCTGCGGCGGTACGACGACCTCATCCGGCGTTACCCGGACGACAAGCACGCGCTGTATCTGGCTGGCGACCTCCTGTATGACCGGAGCGACTACGCGGGCGCCATCCCGTACCTCCAGAAGGCGGCAGAGCTCGACCCCTTCTTCGAGAACGCGGTGCGGAGCCTCGTCCACGCGCTCGGGAAGCTGCAACGCAAGGAGGAGCTGCGGACGCTGCTCGACCGCTGGGCTCGGCTGCCGCAGAATCCGGCGCTGCGGGCGGCGGCGGTGCGCGGGGCGGTGTGGATGGGGGACCTCGATCGGTCGCTCGAAGAGGCTCGAAAGAACGCCTCCTCGGCATCGGATCCCTCGCCTTTCATCGATCTCGCCGCAGTTCAGTTCTCGCGCGGCGACTTCATCGACGCAGAGCGGGCGCTTCGACGCGCCATGCACGACTATCCGGACCGTCAACGCGCGAGCGCCTACCTCGCGATCGCCGTCGGCGCGCAGGGTCGCCGTAGGGAATCCGTCGAGCTCGCAGCGCGAGCATCTCCGAAGATCGACGCGTGGGATCGTCACGTGGGCCTCGCGCTGGCCCTGGTCGGTACGGCCCCAGCGTCGGCGGTGTGGTCCGAGGTGCAGCAAGCGGGTACGACGAATCCAGGGGCAGCGGCCACGCTAGCAGCCGACCTCGCACTCCTCGGCGATGTCGCACACGCGCGCGAACTCCTGGCACATCTCCAGCCGCGCACTCCCGATCACGAGCTCGCCACTGCAGCCATCGCGTGGCGAACAGGCGACGCGCCCGGCGCGACCGCCCGGTTGAGAGCGCTCGATGCGGTCGAGCCCGTGCCGGAATGGGGGCTGCCGCCGTCGTTCTTGCTGGCCGAGATCGCGAGTGCCGCTGGTGAGGACGTGGCCGTGCTCGAGGCCGCCCGGCGCTTCCGATCCGTATGGTCACAACTCGGATCGCGCGGCGCTTGGGCCATGCCCCGGATGATGCTGCTGGAAGCTCGCGCGCAGTCGCGCCTCGGCCGCATCGACGAGGCTCGCACCAGCCTCGACCGACTCCTCACACAATGTGCTCGCGCCGATTCCGACGACCCGATCGCGATCGACGCGCGAGCCCTGCGTGCCGGTCTTGGGCCGCGCGATCGGCGCTGACTATGCTAAGACAATAGCGACCGGCCGAGCGCACGCTCGGCGGCTGCATCGGACCAACCCGGGGGAGCACACGATGGGTTCCAACACAGACCCGCCGCACCTGATGGCCGACCTGAAGACCAAGCGCGCCAGCGCCAAGCGCGGCGCAAAGAAGCCGGCTGCGAAGAAGACCACGGCCCGCAAGACCACCGCGCGCAAGGCGACGAAGAAGGCGCCGGCGCGGAAGACCGCGGCCAAGCGCGGCGCGCGCAAGGCGAAGAAGTAGCGCGATTGCCGTGAGCCGCCGGCGCGGAACCGTCCTGGTCGTCGCGCCGGCGGCCGATTCCCACGCGCGCGCGGTCCTCGCCGAGCTTCGGCGCCGCCGCGTCCCCGCCACCTCCTTCGACACGGCGCGCTTTCCCGAGCGCGCGACGCTGGCGCTCCACCTCGACGCCGGGTCCTCGTGGCGCGGGGCGCTGCGCTCGGGCGACGCGCTCGACCCGGAGCGGGTCCGCGCCGTCTGGTGGCGCCGCCCGGAGCCGTACCGCCTCCACCCCTCCCTGCGCGGCCGCCGCCGCGACGGCGCCTTCTGCGCTGCCGACGACGCGCTGGGCGCGTTCTGGTCCGCGCTCGACGCGCGCTGGGTGAACGACCCCGCCCGCGACGAGGCTGCCGAGCACAAGCCGCGCCAGCTCGCGCTGGCCGCGCGGCTCGCCCTCGCCATCCCCGAGACGCTGGTCACGAACGACCCCGCCGCCGCGCGCGCCTTCGTCGCCGCCCGGCCCGACGGCGCGACCATCCACAAGAACGTCACCGGTGCCCCGGCGCTCCTGCGCCACACCGCGCTCGCCCGCCAGGGCGATCGCGCCCTCTTCGCCTCCGTCCGCCACCTGCCGCTCATGATCCAGGAGCGCGTGCCCGGCACCGACCTGCGCGTGACGGTGGTCGGCGACGACCTCTTCGCCGCCGAGATCGACGTCGAGGCCGACCCGGTCGACGTCCGCGCCGCCCTCCCCCGCGCCCGCATGCGCCCCGTCCCGCTGCCGCCCGCCGTCGCCTCGAAGCTCCAGCGCTTCGTCCGCGCCCTCGGCCTCACCTACGCCGCCCTCGACCTCCGCCGGCGCGAGGACGGCGAGCACGTGTTCCTGGAGGTGAACCCCTCCGGCGAGTGGCTGTACGTGGAGCGCAGGACCGGGCAGCCCGTCACGGCGGCGGTGGCCACGCTTCTCGCCAGGGTCGCGCGACGCACGTCCCCGCAGTAGGATCGACGCATGAACAGGGCGGACCTCAGACGGGACGATCCCGTGCTCGAGGAGCTGGTGCGCCGGCTGCGAGCGGCCTACCAGCCCGAGCGCGTGTACCTGTTCGGCTCGCGGGCCCGCGGCGAGAGCGGACCCGATAGCGACTACGACCTGCTGCTCGTCGTACCGGACGACGCTCCCCCGGAGCGCCGCCGCGCCAAGCTCGCCTACCGCGCCCTGCGAGGAACCGGCGTCGCGGCCGACGTGCTCGTCTGGACACGGTCCGCCTTCGACGAGCGGCTCTCGGTCGTCGCTTCGCTCCCCGCTACCGTCGCTCGCGAAGGAGCCCTCGTTGCCCCCTGACGCCGCGACGTTGCGCGAGGTGAAGGGGTGGCTCGCGCGGGCGGATTCGGATCTGCGTACCGCGGGCGTCGCTCGCGCGGCCGACCCTTCGCTCCTCGACGCGGTGGTCTTTCATGCCCAGCAAGCGGCGGAGAAGGCGTTGAAGGCTTTCCTCGTCCTTCACGGCCGGACCTTCCGGAAGACGCACAGCATCGAGGAGATCGGCGAGGCCGTGCTCGCGATCGACGGCTCGCTCGCGGGCGTGGTGGAGGATGCCGCGCCACTCACGGAGTACGCCTGGAAGTTCCGGTACCCCGGTGAACAAGCTGAGCCTCCGTCCGACGAAGCAGACGAAGCTCTCGCGATAGCGCGTCGCACGTTCGATGCGATCGTCGGGCGCGTCCCGGCGGCAGCCCGCCCCTGAGACCTGGCCGATCCTACCTCGAATCGCCTGGAGACCCCCACCGTGCGCACACTCCTGCTGCTGGCGTTCCTGACGGTCCCGCACGTCGCGCGGTCCGCAACCCCTGCCTCCCCCGCCCAGCGCCTCGCCGCGCTCGAGCAGCGGTACCTCGACGGCCTCTTCCGCGCGAAGCCCTACCTCGCCGACTACATGGGCGACCACCGCTTCGCCGGGAAGCTCTCCGACGTCACGCCCAAGGGCGTGGAGCGGCGCGCGGTGGAGCTGAGGGCGCAGCAGGGCGAGCTCGCCGGCATCGACCGGGCCGCGCTCGACCCGGACGCCCAGGTGGACGCGGCCATCCTGCAGGACGGGATCGCGCTCGAGCTCCTCGAGCTGACGGAGATCCGGGAGTGGGCCTGGGACCCGCGCCTCCGCGACGGCTTCACCTACTTCGACCCGCGCGAGGTGGTGGCGGCGCGGCTCTCGGACCTGGTCCACGGCACCTGGGGTACGGTCGTCGAGCGGCGGCGCGCGGCGGCCTCGCAGCTCGCCGCGCTCCCGGCCTGGCTGCGAGCGCGCGAGCGGTGGATGGAGCAGGTCTCGAAGGTCCACCTCGAGCAGGCGGTGAAGGACAACCGGGGCCGGATCGAGTTCTTCCAGACGGAAGTGGCCGCCTTCACGAAGGGCGATCGCCGCGCGGAGCAGGCGCGGAAGCTGGCGGTGACGGCCTTGCAGGCGCACCAGGCGTTCCTCGAGAAGACGCTCCCCGCCCGCGCCACCCGCGACTGGCGCCTCGGCGCGGAGCTCTTCCGGAAGAAGTTCCCGCTGGCGCTCCAGACCGACCTCGGCCCCGAGGAGACGGTGAAGGCCGCGCGCGAGGACTTCGCCCGCTCGCGCGGTGAGCTGGAGGAGGTGTCGCGCCGCCTCTTCGGACAGCTCTTCCCGAACGAGCCCGCGCCGGTGGGCGCGGCGCTCATCAACCGGGTGAAGGACGCCCTCGCCGCCGACCACCCGAAGCGCGACGAGCTGGTCGAGGCGAGCGCGGCGAAGCTCGACCTCCTGCGAGCCTTCGTCGACCAGCACGGGTTCGTGGCGCTCCCGCCGAAGGAGACGCTCTCGGTCCTGCCCATGCCCGAGTTCAAGCGCGGCGGCGGCGGCGCCGAGTACCTCTCGCCCGACGCGCTCGACAAGCAGGCGCCCTTCCACGGCACCTACTACGTCGAGCCGGTCGACCCCACCTGGCCCGCCGAGAAGGCCGAGAGCTACCTGCGCGGCAACAACACCTACGAGATCACGCTCACCGCCGCGCACGAGGCCCTGCCCGGCCACCACACGCAGGCGTGGTGGGCGCGGCGCGACCCGTCGGCGCTGCGCGCGACGCTGTGGAGCGGCCCCTTCGCCGAGGGGTGGGCCGTCTACGGCGAGGGGCTGGTGGTGAAGAACGGCTTCGGCGGCGAGCAGAACGACCGCTACCGCTTCATGGACCTGCGCGGCCACATGATCGTCGCCTCGAACGCCATCCTCGACGCCGGCCTCCAGGGCGGCGAGATGACCGACGCGGAGGCGGTGCGCTTCATGGTGGAGGAGGGCTTCCAGGAGCAGACGCAGGCGGAGCGGAAGCTGCTCCGGGCGAAGCTCGACTCGACCCAGCTCACCCAGTACTTCCTCGGGTTCACCGAGATCGGCCGGCTGGAGGAGGACGCGCGGGCGGCGGGCGCGTTCGACCAGCGCGGGTTCGACGAGAAGCTCCTGTCGCACGGGACCATCGCGGTGAAGCACCTCCGGAGGTTCGTGCTGGGGAAGTGACCCCCGCCGAAATCACCCCTCCGCTCCCCCGTCCGCCCCCTCGACCTTCGCCGCCTCCCTCACCCACCGCAGGAGGTACTTCCGGACGTCGGCGGGCCAAGCGCGCACGAGCCGCTCGAACCGAGGGATGTCGCCGGCGAACAGGGCGCGCGAGGCCTCCTCGTAGCCGTCGCGATCGCCGGCCATGGCGGTCATGAAGCGGCTGGCGGCCTCGCGCAGCGACCGGGCGCGCTGCTTACCCGGCTCGCGCTTCCGCGCCTCGTCCACCAACCGGCGCAGGGCGGCGGAGATCCCGTTCGGCTGCTCCTCCAGCCACTCCCAGTGCCGCGGCAGCAGCGAGACCTCGCGCCCCACCACCCCCAGGCGGGGGCGCCCGGGGCGGCCCGGCTCGGCGGCCGGCGGCGCGGCGCGAGCGAGCACCCGCTCGAGCGAGCCGCGCAGGTCGAAGTCGACCTCGCGCCCGGTCGCGTCGTCGAAGATGAGGAGCCGGGCGCGCTCCTTCCGATCGACCCAGGCCTTCGTCCCGGCCAGCATCTCCTCGAGGGGACCCGAGGCGATGAGGCGATCGTCGGCGAAGGCGGTGTAGCTGCGGGGTTCGTCCATGGCGGCGTTATACCCGGATACAACCCGGTTGTCCATTGTATCCGGATAGAACCGGCCCCGCCGGTGCCGCTGGCTGGCGAGCCTGGAAGGCAGCCGGTTGACTCGAGGTGTCAGACGCACGTGTGATGATCTCGTCCATGGCCGCCGCACCGGACCCCGCCGCGCGCTCGCCCTGGGAGGCGTGGCGGACGAGCCACGCGCCGCCGCCGGTGGACCTCGCGCCGCTCACCGGGCGCGAGCTCGACGTCTGGTTCCGCGGCGGAGAGCCGGAGGCCGACGCCTGCGAGGCGCTGCTGGTCTGGGCGGGCCGGGCGCGGGGCGCGCTCGACGTCGCGATCGCCGAGGGGCTCGACGCGCTCCGCCAGGGCGAGCGGCTGGCGGAGCTGGGGTACCACCTCGACGACTACGCCCGGGAGGTGCTCGACCTGCGCAAGCGCGCGGCCCAGCGCGAGACGCTGGACGAGGCGCTGGCGCTCGCGGGCGAGCTCCTGCCGGGCGCGACGCGCGCCGAGCGGCTCGAGGCGATCGCCCAGGAGTTCGCGGGCGCCTACGCCGGCGAGGCCGACCCCGACCAGGCGCGCGTGCTCGGCGCCGCGGTCCGGCAGCTCCGCCCCGGCGACGACGCCCGCGCCGCGGCGCTCGAGGAGGAGACGGAGCGCTGGGCGGCCCTCCCCGCCATCCCGGACGTGGCCGCTCCCGACGTGCGCTTCTACGAGACCGCCACCGCCCACGACGTGGACGCCCGCCTGCGCGAGCTGGCCGTCCAGCGGGCCGAGTGGGAGGACCTCATCGGCTACTGCGCGCTCGCGGTGCGGAAGAGCCAGCTGCACCGGCTCCGGATGCGTGCGTGGGGGAAGCTGGCCGCCCCGCTGGCCCTCCGGATCGCGGCGGTGCTCGCCGCCGCGGTGCAGGCCGTCCGGGACCGGACCGGGAAGCCGCTGCCGCTCGGGACTTGCCTCGCCGTCCTCGCACAGCACTTCCTCGACACCTGGAAGGGGGTGGTGAAGCGCAATCGGAGCCGCTCGCGGAAGGTGCGGGACCGGGACGCGGGGCATTGCCAGGTCCCGGGCTGCAGCCACCGGGCCGTGGACTCCCACCACGTGCTGTTCCGGTCCCAGGGCGGCGGCGACGAGCTCGACAACCAGATCGGCCTCTGCCGCTTCCACCACCTCCGCTGCATCCACGGCGGCTACCTGCGCGTCGTGGGCCGGGCGCCGGATGGGCTGCGGTGGTTCCTGGGCGGGAGGCCGTGTAGCGGGCCGCGAGCGGCGGCGGCGCCATGGGAGGCAGACCGGGCACATGGGTAACACACCGCGGACCTGAGCTCAGGGCTGAGCCGCACCGCGTCCGCGCGCGCACGAGGCGCCATTGCGGAGCGCCGCCCCCGGCTCCAGGTTCGCCGGAACGCGTCCGTGGGACCTCGCCGCGGGCGAGGACTGCTCGAAGCTCCGCGACGCGCAGCGGCGCGGTGCAAGGTTCCGCAGCCCGCGTCGTGAGGACCACGCTGCGCGTTCCGGCCTGGGGACACCCGGCGGCGCGGAGCACGGGCGCCGACGCGCGCGCGGGCGAGGGGCGGCCGGGGTTGCCCGTTCCGAACCGAGCCGTGAGCGGGCGTGGCCGAGAGGCCCCTCTCCCCCGCCCCTCTCCCCGCTCCGCGGGGCGAGGGGAGAGTGCGACCTCGCTGGACTCCCCTCCGGGATGCGGGGGGGGCGAGGGGAGAGTGCGGACACGGTCACCCTCACTTGTGGTACGGCTCGCCCCGCAGGATGGTGAACGCGCGATAGAGCTGCTCCACCAGCACCAGGCGCGCCAGCCGGTGCGCCAGGGTGAGGCGCGAGAGGGCGAGCTTCTCGTCGGCCCGGGCCAGCACCTCGGGGGCGAGGCCGTCGGAGCCGCCGATGAGGAGCGCCACGTCGCGGCCGCCCTGCAGCCAGCCCTCCACCCGGCGCGCCAGCTCGACGCTCGTGTACTCCTTCCCCCGCTCGTCGAGGACCACCACCCGCTCGCGGGGGTCCACCTTGGCGAGCAGCGTCGCGCCCTCCTCGTCCTTCGCGCGCGGGGTGCCCGCGTGCTTCTTCGCCTCGGGCAGCTCCACGAGCTCGAACTTCACGTAGCGCGCGAGCCGCGTGCCGTACTCGGCCACGGCCGGCGCGTAGAGGCCGGAGCGGTCCTTGCCGATGGCGAGCAGGCGGAGCTTCATGGCGGGCAGGCGGGGCTGGCGAAGAAGGCTGCGGTCGGGTCCTGGCGATCGAGCGCGGGCGGCGCCGCGTCGGGGACGGCGCTCCCCGCGGCCTCCTCGGGCGACGCGCGGCCGTCCGCGTCGAGGGTCACGCGGCGCGACCACCGGCCGGCGGCGGTGCGCCCCTGCCAGCGCGCCTCGCGCAGCCGGCCGTCGTCGTCGAACCACTCCTCCAGCGTCACGCCGTCCTCGCGCTCGCGGACGAGCTTCACCACGCCGTGCGTCGGGTCGATCCAGGCGAGGCGGCGCAGGTCGCCGCCGGAGCAGCGGTCGAAGCGCTTCTGCGCCTCCGAGAGCGCCCCGGCGGCGTGGCGGCGCTCGACCTCGCGGGCGGAGGCGGTGACGGGGGCGGAGTCGGGGAGCGCAGCGTCGCGCGGGGGTGGCCGCGCGGCGCTCTGCCCCCTCTCCCCCGGGGGGGATGGAGGCGCCACGGGCGCGCCGGGCCCCACGTTCCACCAGCGCAGCGCCAGCACCACGACCAGGGTGGCGAGCGCCGTCCCGACGAGGATGCGCAGGGAGAAGGCGCGCAGCGAGGCGCCGACGCCCGGCTCCTGGCCTGGGCCGCGCTCGCCGGGTGGGCCGCCGCTCACGACTCTCCTCTCGGTGAAGCCACGGACCCGAGTCTAGCAGCCTGGCGGGCGGGCGCGCTCGGGCCACTTCGGTCAGCGCGACCGCGCCGCCTGGGAAGGTGAGTTCCCCGCCGCTCCCGCGCGCTGCCCAGCGTCCCCGCGCGGCGCGCCGTCCCGGGTGGCATGGCCGCGGTGGCGCGACTCTCGCATCCACCAGGCCCCTCGGCGAGGAGCGCCCCCGCGCGCCCGCCGCCAGGAGGCCTCACGCATGGATCCCTTCGTGGCGCGTTCCGTCCCGCGCGTGGTCGCGACCGTCGCCCTGCTGGGGGGACTCGCGGTCGCGGCGCTCCTCGGCTCGTGCAGCGGCTCGGGCGGGACGAAGGGCGCCGGCGGGGACGACGGCGGCGTCACGATCAACCAGGCGGACGGCGGCTCGCCCGACGGCGGCGCCGACGCCGGGACCCCCGACGCGGGGACGCCCGACGCCGGCGCACCGGACGCAGGGACGCCGGACGCGGGCACGCCCGACGGCGGGACGAGCTTCGGCGGCCCCGGGCCCTGGCCGCTCGAGAACAGGACCTACGGCGCGGCGGAGGGGCTGCAGGAGTCGCCGGTCGTCGCCGCCTCGACCGACGAGGCGCAGAACCTGTGGGTGGCGACGCCGCAGGCGGTCTACCTCCTGAAGCCGGGCGACGCGAAGTTCACCCGCTTCTCCTCGAAGGACGGGCTCCACCTCGCCGACCACCCGAAGCTCTACGACGAGGACTACTGCGGGGGCGAGAAGGGCGTGCCCGGCGCGGCCAACGGCGACGGCATCTCGGCGCTGGTCGGCGGCGCCGCGGGCGAGGTGTTCGTCGGCTACCACGGCAACACCGCCGTGAAGGGCGACTGCAGCGACTCCGCCGTCGACCGCCACTCGGGCCAGCTCGACCGCGTGCGGCTGAAGCCGGACGGGACGCTCGAGGTGACGCGCTTCCAGATGGTGAGCACCGGCATGGGGATGATGTTCTGGCACAACCGGACCGTCTACCGGCTCGCCTACGACCACGTGGTCCACCCGCACACGCTCTACGCCGGCACCGACCACGGCGTGGACATGTTCTTCCCGGACAGGTACCGCGACCCGAGCCCGGGCGAGTGGACCGGCTTCTCGATCCAGGAGTGGATGAGCGATCACCTGCACGTGCAGGTGTGCTTCCACGGCGACACGACCTGCGAGGCGGGCGGCGAGGGGAACGCGCGCATGGGCGACTGGCGCGGGCTCACCATCGACCCCGACGGCGACCTGTGGCACGCCGGGCGCTGGAGCGCCGGGAAGATCCGCTGGGTGGCGGACCTCAAGCAGTGGAACATGCGCAGCGGCGCGCAGGCCTATGCGGTCGCGTACGGCAACGGCAGCGACCCCGTCTTCCCGGTGAGCCAGATCGGCGACGTGGTGAGCCTGTCGGGCGTCGCGCTGGCGAAGGACGGCACGCCCTGGTTCGCGAGCTCGTTCTTCTACGGCGCGGTGCCGTCGGTGCCCTCGCCCGGCTCCGGCCGCGGCCTCGCGCACGACACCGGGAACGCGAGGTTCACCTACGTGAGCCCGTCCGCCGCCGGGATGAGCGAGCAGGACGTGCAGGATCTGGCGGCGCTGCCCGACGGGCGGCTCGTCCTCGCCGGCGCGCACACGGGGCTCGTCTTCTGGGATCCGGTCACCGGCGCGAAGAGCGCGCTTCGGGCGGGCCAGGGTCTCCCGGACGACGCGGTCCAGCAGCTGTCGCTCGACACGCGGGTCGATCCGCCCGCGCTCTACGTCGCGACCGGGAGCGGGGTGGCGGTGCTGCGGCAGCTCCCGAAGTGAAGGGCGTGGGAGGGGGGAGGGGCGGAGGGGCCGCGAGGTCGCTCCGCCCCTCCGCGGTCCGGGCGCCGTGATGTACTCATGGTGAACGTGCGCGCCCGGCGAGCAGCTGCGCGCAGGGCGAGCAGGTGCCGGCGACACCTCGGTTTCACCACCTCGTCACCTCGTCGGCCCCGCCTGCGGGTTGCATCCGTCTGACGCGTCGCGCTAGAGGATGCGCCCATGCCGAAGACCACGCCCATGTCGCCGCGCAAGCGCATCGCGCTCGTCGCGCACGACAACAAGAAGTCCGACCTCCTCTCCTGGGCCCGCTACAACGTCGGGACGCTCTCGCGCCACGACCTCTACGCCACCGGCACCACCGGCGGCATGCTGGTCGAGGAGCTCGGGCTCGAGGTGAAGCGGCTCCTCTCCGGCCCGCTCGGCGGCGACCAGCAGGTGGGCGCGATGATCGCCTGCGGCCAGCTCGACGCGCTCATCTTCTTCTGGGATCCGCTCGAGCCCTTGCCGCACGACCCGGACATCAAGGCGCTGCTCCGGATCGCGGTGCTCTACAACATCCTCACCGCCTGCAACCGGACCACCGCCGACTTCGTGGTGTCGTCGCCGCTGCTGTCGTCGGACTACGACCGGGTGCTGCCCGATCCCTCCTCGGTGATCCGGCGCTAGAAGAGCCCCGGCATCTCCAGCTGCGCCGGCGAGGGCCGCGCGGGGCGCGGGTAGATCGCCGCCGCGCGGGCGGCGCTGAGGCCGGTGGGCGCCGCGCCGGCGGTGGCGGTGGCGGGCGGGATGGCGGTGCAGCTCGCCGCCCCGCCGTCCACGAACGCCAGCGCCTGGCCGGTGGAGGTCTCGGCCGGATCGCCCAGCTCGTGCGCGAGGTCGTCGTCGGCGGCGCAGGAGGCGCCGCCGAACTGGCCGGCCGCGTCGGGCAGCCCGTCGTAGTAGCCGCCGAAGCCGGCCCTGTTCTGGAGCTGGAACGAGATGAGGTAGAGCTGGTCCTGGCAGCTGCCGAGCGCGAACGGCGTCTGCCCCACCGGCTTGCCGTAGGTGCGGCCGCCCACGACCGCCAGGCTCTGCCCCAGGTACGCGGCGAGCGCGTTCGGCACGAGCTCGCTCGCGGAGGCGGTGCCGGAGGTGGTGATGAACGCCACCCGGTTCACCGCCGGGAGCCGGTTCGCCTCGTCGCCGAAGCTCTCGCTCCAGCTGTCGCCCGCGTGGTTCGCATTGTACTGGCCCTGGTACATGAGCTCGCCGGCGGCCGGGTGGAGCAGGCTCGCCAGCACCCGGGCCGTCGCGAGGAGGCCGCCGCCGTCGTAGCGCACGTCCACCAGCACGTCCTTCACCCCGGCCGCGTTGAACGCGGCGAAGGCGTCGCGGAGCTTCTGCTCGGCCGGGGTGACGAAGGTCCGGAGGAGCACGTAGCCCACCGGCTTGCCGAGCGGGCTCGCGATCACCTTCGAGACCACCGGGTCGAGGTCGTACACCGCGCTCGTCATGGAGCGGGTGACGGCGGTGGTCTGGCCGCGCGGGAGCACGCTCAGGACCTTCGGCGTGCCGGGCGTGCTGCCGGAGAGGGCGGTGCCGAGCGTCCCCTGGCCGACGAGGGTGGTCACGTCGGTCATGGTCTGCGCGGTGCTGCCCACGGCCAGGATCTGATCGCCGCGCGCGAAGCCGGCCAGGGCGGCCGGCGAGCCGCCCATGACCTGCGTGAGCACGAGCTTGCCGGCGAAGGGGCCCGCCGCCGGGAGCACGTAGCCGTAGCCGTACCCGGCCGACTGGCCGGACTGGAAGTACTGCTGCGCCTCGGCCTGGGTGAGGAGGTAGCTCCAGCCGCGGTCCTCGTGCTTCGCGCGCGCCGCGGCGGTGAAGCCGTCGAGCAGGTCCTGCGGCGTGGCGAAGGCGCCCGGGTCGAAGGGCGTCGGGACGAGCTGCTGGTACTGCGCCGTGCCGGGGACGAGGTCCTGGTAGAGGTACCAGTCCTGGGCGGTGGCGAGCAGCCGCGCCTTCTCGGCGGCGGGCGTGCAGGCGGTGCCGGCGCCGAAGGGGTTGTCGCTGCAGCCGGCGGCCGCGGCGGCGAGCGCGGCCAGCGCGCCCAGGAGGCGTCCACGCGTCGAGGTCATCCGGAGAGCATAGCCCAGCGCCGGGCGCGCGCCCGCGCCGGGCCGGGGCAGGCGCTCACAGCTTCTTCGCCACCAGCTCCGACTCGTCCAGCACCCGGAGCCCGCGCGCCTGCACCGCGGCCAGCGCCCGCGGCGGATCGTCGAAGCGGAAGACGATGGCCGCCTTCCCGGCGCGCGGGCCGGCGGCGAACGGGTACATGTACTCGACGCCGATCTGCCCCTCGTCCAGCGCCGCCAGCACCGCGGCCAGGCCGCCCGGGCGATCGTCCACCTCGATGGGCACCACGTCGGCCACGTTCACCACCATCCCCGCCTCCTCCAGCGCGCGCCGGCCGCGCTCCGCGTCGCGCACCACGAGGCGGAGCAGGCCGAACTGGTCGGTGTCGGCGAGCGACATGGTGAGGATGTCCACGCCCGCCCGGGCCAGCGCCTCGCAGGGCGCGCGCAGCTGGCCGGGGCGGTTCTCGAGGAAGAGCGAGAGCTGTCGCAGCATGGCGGTTCTCCCCTAGACGCTGCGCAGGTCGGTGACGCGCTTCGCCTTGCCCTCGCTGCGGGCGAGCGAGCGCGGCTCGACCAGCGTCACCTTGGCGCGGATGCCGAGCACGTGGTCGATGGCGGCCTCGAGCCGGCGGTGGAGCCCCTCCAGCTCGCGGATCTTGTCGGAGAAGAGCTCGGGGGTGACCTCGACCTTCACCTCCATCTCGTCGAGGCCCTTCGCGCGGGTGAGGACGATCTGGTAGTGCGGCAGGGTCCCCTTCACCTCGAGCAGCGCCGTCTCCACCTGCGACGGGAAGACGTTCACGCCGCGGATGATGAACATGTCGTCGGAGCGGCGCCCGATGCGGCGGATGCGCCGCAGGGTCCGACCGCAGCGGCACGGCTCGGAGACGAGCGCGGTCACGTCGCGGGTCCGGTAGCGGATCATGGGCATCGCCTGCTTGGAGAGCGTGGTGAGGACGAGCTCGCCCTCCGCGCCCTCCGGCAGCACCTCGCCCGTCACCGGGTCGATGATCTCCGGGTAGAAGTGGTCCTCGAAGAGGTGCAGGCCGTCCTGCGCCGCGCACTCGGCGCCCACGCCCGGGCCGATGATCTCGGAGAGCCCGTAGATGTCGTAGGCGCGGATGCCGCTCTCCTCCTGGATGCGCTGGCGCATCGCCTCGCTCCACGGCTCGGCCCCGAAGACGCCCACCCGCAGCCGCGAGAGGTCGACCTGGAGCTCGCGGGCGCGCTCGACGAGGTGCAGGAAGTAGCTCGGCGTGCAGCAGAGGGCGGTGGCGCCGAAGTCCTGCAGCACCATGAGCTGACGCTCGGTGTTGCCGCCGCTCGTCGGGATGACCGTCGCCCCGAGCGCCTCGGCGCCGTAGTGGGCGCCGAGCCCGCCGGTGAAGAGGCCGTAGCCGTAGGCGTTCTGGACGATGTCGCCGCGGTGCAGCCCGCAGGCGGCGAAGGTGCGGACCATGACCTCGGTCCACACCTCGAGGTCGGCCTTGGTGTAGGCGACGACGATGGGCTTGCCGGTCGTGCCGGAGGAGGCGTGGAGCCGGACGATCTCCTCCATCGGGCTCGCGAAGAGGCCGAAGGGGTAGGTGTCGCGCAGGTCGGACTTCACCGTGAACGGCAGGCGCCCGAGGTCCGGCAGCGCCCGCAGCGCCCCGGGGTCGAGGCCGCGCTCCTCCATGCGCCGGCGGAAGAGCGGGACGCGCTCGTGGGCGCGCGCCACCACGCCCTGCAGGCGCTGGAGCTGCAGCTCGCGCAGCCGAGGCAGCGGGAGGTAGTCGGGGGCGCTCGCGGGGTGGAAGCCGCCGGGGGGGTCGTTCCAGGCGACGCGGCCGGGGCTCATCGGACGCTCCCCCCGGCCGCGGCCCGGCCGAGCTCGAAGGCCTGCTCGTTCACGGCGTGGAGCCGCTCCGGCAGGGCCGCCTTCACCGCGGCGAGGAGCGCGGCGGGCGGAAACGGCAGGTGGCTCGAGAGCGCGCCCAGGAGCGCCACGTTGAGGCTCTTCCGGTTCGGGAGCTTCGCCTCGGGCACGAGGTCGGGGCCGAGGAGCACCCCGCCGGCCGCGAGCAGCGGCCGCGCCACCTCCACCTCCGAGGGCGAGAGCACCACCAGGAAGTCCGCCTCGCCGCGCGGCACCATGGGCGAGAGCACCTTCTCGCCGAAGCGCACGTCGGAGGTGACCGAGCCGCCGCGCTGGCTCATGCCGTGGACCTCGGACTTCTTCACGTCGAGGCCGGCGCGCACCGCGGCGTCGGCCAGGATGTCGGAGGCCTTGATGACCCCCTGCCCGCCCAGGCCGGCCAGGACGACGTTGGTGACCTTCATCCTCACTCCTCCGCCTGCGCCAGGCACGCCTGGGCGGCGCGCCGCTCCGCCCCGGCCTTCTCCCACTTCCGGATGTCGGCGGCGGCGAGGATGCAGGGCCGCCGCGCCACGATGACGGACAGCGTCGGCGCCGCCAGCCGCTCCGCCAGGAGCCGCTCGAAGCCGGCCGGGTCGGCGAAGGCGTCGAAGACGGTGACGCTCGGCACCCCCATGGCCTCGGCCAGCCGCTCGATCGAGAGCTGCGCCGTGGGCGCGTGGTCGAGGGTGCGGCCGGTGCCCGGGTGCTCCTGCTGACCGGTCATGGCGGTGGTGCCGTTGTCGAGCACCAGCACCACGTGGCCGGTGGGGGGCGGGTTGTAGACCGCCTCGGCGAGGCCGGTGATGCCGGAGTGGACGAAGGTGGAGTCGCCGATGACCGAGACCACCCGCCGCGCCTGCTCGGGCGGGAGCGCGTGCCGGAGCCCGAGCCCGACGCCCAGCGCCGCGCCCATGGCGACGCAGGTGTCCATCGCCTGGTAGGGCTGGAGCGCGCCGAGCGAATAGCAGCCGATGTCGCCCGCCACGATGCAGTCGAGCTTCTTCAGGGCGGCGTAGGCGGCGTGGTAGGGGCAGGCCGGGCACAGCTCGGGCGGCTTGCCGCGCGGCGGCGCCGGCTCGGGCGAGGTGTCGCGCGCCACGATCCGGCGCACGCGCGCCACGTCGAGCTCGCCGAAGCGGTACATCTCCGGCTTCGACTCGACCGCGATGCCGGCCGCGCGCAGCGCGTCGGCGATGACCGGGTCGCCCTCCTCCACCACCACGCACCGCTCCACCGAGGCGGCGAAGCGGCGGAGCTTCTCGAGCGGCAGCGGGTGCACGAGCCCGAGCTTCAGCACGCTGGCGGTGGGGGCGGCCTCGGCGGCGTGCAGGTAGGCGACGCCGTCGGTGATGAGGCCGAGCGCCGGGTCGCGCGCCTCGACGCGGTTCAGGGGCGCCTCCTCGGCCCAGGCCGCGATCTCGGCCAGCTTCGCCCGGAGCCGGCGGTGCGCCGGGCGGGCGTTCGAGGGGATCATGACCCGCCCGGCGATGTCGCGCTCGAAGTGGCCGGGGCGCGGCGTCTCGCGGCGGCCGCGCGGGCGGACGAGCGACTTGGCGTGGCAGACGCGCGTCGTCATCCGGAAGAGCACCGGCAGCTTCCAGCGCTCCGAGAGCTCGACGGCGGTGAAGAAGAGGTCGTACGCCTCCTGCGCGTCGGCCGGCTCCAGCACCGGCAGGCCGGCCGCGATCCCGTAGCGGCGGTTGTCCTGCTCGTTCTGCGAGGAGGACATGCCGGGGTCGTCGGCCGAGACCACCACCAGCGCGCCGGTGACGCCGGTGTAGGCGGCGGTGAAGAGCGGGTCGGCCGCGACGTTCAGGCCGACGTGCTTCATGGTGACGAGCGCCCGCACCGCGCCGTAGGCGGCGCCGAGGCCCACCTCGAGCGCCACCTTCTCGTTGGGCGCCCACTGGGCGCGGCCGCCCAGCGCGGAGAACGCCTCCAGGATCTCGGTGGAGGGCGTGCCCGGGTAGCCGGTGCCGAGCGCGACGCCGGCGTCGAAGGCCGCGTGGGCGACCGCCTCGTCGCCGGAGAGGAGCTGCTGGTCGGGCATCGGGGCTCCCGGAGCTGTGGCCGGCGGGGGACGAGCCCCCGCCCTACGGACGCCATATCGTAGGGCGGGGCCGCGTGGCCCCGCCCTGTGTCGCCGCTACGCCCTCGCCTTCGGCGTGCCGTTCGCCGGCGGCGGCACGGCGGCCGGGGCGGCGGGGGTCATGGCGCGGGCGAGGTGCTCGTAGAGCGCGTACCGCTCCTTCACGCCCTTCTGCGCCTCCTCGAGGAACCGCTTCCAGTGGTCGGGCTGCGTGAGCGCCACCTGCTTGAAGCGGTTCTCGCGGCTCACGAACTCGGAGAGCGAGAGCTTCGGGGCGGGCGAGTCCATCTTGAGCGGGCTCTCGCCGGCCGCGACGCGGCGCGGGTCGTAGCGGAACAGCGGCCAGTAGCCGGACTCGACCGCGCGCTCCTGCTGGCCGAGCGCCTCCGACAGGTCGTACCCGTGGGCGATGCAGTGGCCGTACGCGATGATGACCGACGTCCCTGGGTAGCTGTCCGCCTCCTTGAACGCGTTCACCGTCTGCGCGTCCTTGGCGCCCATCGCCACCCGCGCCACGTACGGGTGGCCGTACGTCATGGCGAGCATGGCGAGGTCCTTCTTGCCGGTGGTCTTGCCGGAGGTGGCGAACTTGGCGGCGGCGCCGAGCGGGGTGGCCTTGGAGGCCTGGCCGCCGGTGTTCGAGTACACCTCGGTGTCGAGCACCAGGATGTTTACGTCGCGCCCCTGGGCGATGACGTGGTCGAGGCCGCCGTAGCCGATGTCGTAGGCCCAGCCGTCGCCGCCGACGATCCAGATCGACTTCTTCACCAGGTAGTCGGCGATCTTGTCGAGCCAGGCCGCCTCGGGCAGCGACGAGCCGGCGAGCTTCTGCCGCAGCACCTTCACCCGCTCGCGCTGGGCTGCCAGCCCCGCCTCGCCCGCCTGGTCGGCGGTGAGGAGCTCCTTCACGAGCCCGTCGCCGACCACCGTGCCGAGCCGCGAGAGGATCTCGCGGGCGTGCTCCTGCTGCTTGTCCACCGCCAGGCGGATGCCGAAGCCGAACTCGGCGTTGTCCTCGAAGAGCGAGTTCGACCAGGCCGGCCCGCGCCCCTCGGCGTTGCAGGTGTACGGGGTGGTCGGCAGGTTGCCGCCGAAGATCGACGAGCAGCCGGTGGCGTTGGCGATGATGGCGCGGTCGCCGTAGAGCTGGGTGAGCAGCTTGATGTACGGCGTCTCACCGCAGCCGGAGCAGGCGCCCGAGTACTCGAAGAGCGGCTCGAGGAACTGGGTCCCCTTCGCGTCGAGCTTCACCTTGGTGCGGTCGGCCTCGGGGAGCTTCAGGAAGTAGGCGAAGTTCTCGCGCTCCTTCTGCCGGATGGGCACCACTGGGACCATGTTGATGGCCTTGTGGCCCTTCTCGGTCTTCGACTCGGCGGGGCAGATCTCCACGCACAGCGTGCAGCCGGTGCAGTCGTCGGGGGCGAGCTGGACCGTGTACTTCTGGCCCTTCCACTCCTGCGACTTGAAGTCCATCGCGTCGAAGGTGGCCGGCGCCTGCTGCAGCGCCTCCGCCGGGTAGAACTTGGTGCGGATGGCCGCGTGCGGGCAGATGAGCGAGCACTTGTTGCACTGGATGCAGAGGCTCTTGTCCCAGGCCGGGACCTCCAGCGCGATGGCGCGCTTCTCCCACTTCGAGGTGCCGGTGAGCCAGGTGCCGTCCACCGGGAAGGCCGACACCGGCAGCTTGTCGCCGTGCCCGGCCAGCATGAGGCCGGTGACGCGCTTCACGAAGTCCGGCGCCTCGGCCGGGATCATGGGCGGGCGCGGCGCGCCGGTGGCGGCGCCGCGGCGCTTCACCTCGAACAGCCCCGCCAGCGTGGCGTCGATGGCCTCGAAGTTCTTCTTCACCACCTCCGCGCCCTTCCGCGCGTAGGTCTTCTCGGCGGCGTGCTTGATGGCGGCGATGGCCTCCTCGCGCGGCAGCACGCCCGAGATGGCGAAGAAGCAGGTCTGCATGATGGTGTTGATGCGCACCCCCATGCCGGTCTCCTTCGCCACCTTGTAGGCGTCGATGACGAAGAGCTTGATGTCCTTGTCGAGGATCTGCTGCTGCACCTCGCGCGGCAGCTCGTCCCAGATCCGGTCCGGGCCGAACGGCGCGTTGAGGAGGAAGGTGGCGCCGGGCGCGGCCCCCTCGAGCATGTCGTACTTCTCGAGGAAGTTGAACTGGTGGCAGGCGACGAAGTTGGCGCTCGTCACGAGGTAGGCCGAGCGGATCGGCTTCGGGCCGAAGCGCAGGTGCGAGATGGTGACGGAGCCCGACTTCTTGGAGTCGTAGACGAAGTAGCCCTGCGCGTAGTTGGGCGTGTCCTCGCCGATGATCTTGATCGAGTTCTTGTTGGCGCCGACCGTGCCGTCCGCGCCGAGGCCGTAGAACACCGCCCGCACGACCTCCTTCGGCTCGGTCTCGAAGGCCGGGTCGTAGTCGAGCGAGAGGTGCGTCACGTCGTCGTTGATGCCGACCGTGAAGTGCCGCTTCGGGCGCGCCTTGCCGAGCTCGTCGAAGACCGCCTTCGCCATGGCGGGCGTGAACTCCTTGGAGGAGAGCCCGTACCGGCCGCCGAGGACGTTGATCTCGTGGTGGAAGCGGTCGATGTGCGCCTGGTGCGCCTCGCGCAGCGCCGTCACCACGTCCTGGTAGAGCGGCTCGCCGAGCGCGCCCGGCTCCTTGGTGCGGTCGAGCACCGCGACGTGCGCGGTGGTGCGGGGCAGCGCCGCCATGAACTCGCCCAGCGCGAAGGGCCGGTAGAGCCGGACCTTCACCACGCCCACCTTCTCGCCCTTGGCGAGGAGCGCGTCGACCGTCTCGTGCACCACGTCGGCGCCCGAGCCCATGACCACGACGATGCGCTCGGCCTCGGGGTGGCCGTGGTAGTCGAAGAGCTTGTACTGGCGGCCGGTGATCTCGGCGAACTCGTCCATCGCCTCCTGCACCGCCGCCGGGCAGTCCAGGTAGAACGGGTTGCACGCCTCGCGCGCCTGGAAGAACGCGTCCGGGTTCTGGGCGGTGCCGCGGACGACCGGCTTCTCCGGGGTGAGCGCGCGGGCGCGGTGCGCCGCCACCAGCTCGTCCGGGATCATCCGGCGCAGGTCGGCGTCGTCGAGCAGCTCGATCTTCGACACCTCGTGCGAGGTGCGGAAGCCGTCGAAGAAGTGCAGGAAGGGGATGCGGCTCCGCATCGAGGCGCGCTGCGCGATGGCCGCGAAGTCGTGCGCCTCCTGCACGTTGCCGGAGGAGAGCAGGCCGAACCCGGTCTGCCGCACGGCCATCACGTCGGAGTGATCGCCGAAGATCGACAGCGCGTGCGTCGCGAGCGTGCGCGCCGACACGTGCATGCAGAACGCGGTGAGCTCGCCCGCGATCTTGTACATGTTGGGGATCATGAGCAGCAGGCCCTGCGACGCCGTGAAGGTCGTCGTGAGCGCGCCGGCCTGCAGCGCGCCGTGGACCGCGCCCGCCGCGCCGCCCTCCGACTGCATCTCGGAGACCGACGGCACGGTGCCCCACACGTTCTGCTGGCCCTTCGACGACCACTCGTCCGCCCACTCGCCCATGTTGGAGGAGGGCGTGATGGGGTAGATGGCGATCACCTCGTTGATGCGGTGGGCGACCGAGGCCACCGCCTCGTTGCCGTCCATGGTGACCATCGTCCTCTTCGACATGCGTCCTCCTCGTGCAAGGCGTGCGCGGCAGTGTGCCACAGGTGCTCTCGCCGCAAACCGTGCGGAACCTGCGGAAATGCCCGGCGAAGGCTGCAAGGACCAGGCCCGACTTGCGCCAGGTCAAGCATGTGGTGAAACGGGGAGCGATCCGACTAGCAGATCGCCGGCGGGATCAGCAAGGCAGCTCGCGGCGAGCGTCCGATGACGCGGCGCGACAGCCGGACGCGCGATCGGCGGGCGAGGCCGCCGCCAGCGGGGCGGCGCTCGCCTCGCGCCGGGCGTCGATCGCCGCCAGGACGGCGTCGAGCCGAGGCAGCGCCACCTCCTCGGTGTAGCGGATCATGTGCTCGCCGAGGATGGCGAGCGTCACCGCGCGCCCGAACGCCTGCCGGCCGCGGCGCGCGCCCAGCGCGACGAGACGCCAGAAGCGCGCCCGCCGGCGCGCGGCCACGCCGATGCCGAGCGCGGCGCGGGCCAGGATCGCGGGCCAGCCCGGGGTGAGCGCGCCCGCGCCGGGGAACGCCGCCTCGGCCAGGTGGCGCTCGCACCGAGCGTAGAACGCCTCGTCGGTGTAGAGCGCGGCGAGGAGCCGCCGGTAGCCGGCCACCAGGGCGCGCTCGTCGAGGGCGGGCTCGAAGTTCGGCCGCCCGAACTGATCGCCGGTGGCGGCGCGCCGGAGCCGCCCCTCGCGCTCGAGCCGCCGCCAGAGCGCGGTGCCGGGCAGCGCCATGAGCACCCCGGCCATGGCGCGCGGGATGGCGCTCGCCGCGATGAAGGCGAGCTGCTCGTCGAAGATGTCCTCGCGGTCCGCGTCGAACCCGACGATGAACCCGGCCATCACCTCCAGCCCGGCGCGGGTGAGCACGCGCACCGCCTCCGCCGGGTCCTGGCGCAGGTTCTGGCGCTTGCCGGCCTCGGCCAGCGCCTCCTCGGAGGGCGACTCGATGCCCACGAACACCGCCGAGAAGCCGGCCCGCACCATCGCCGCGAGGAGCTCCGGCTCGCCGGCGAGATCGAGGCTCGCCTCGGTGTAGAGGTCGAAGGGGTGGCCGTGCTCCTCCTGCCAGGCGGCGAGGAGCGGCAGGAGCGCCTTCACCGCGCGGCGGTTGCCGATGAAGTTGTCGTCCACGAAGAAGAGCGAGCCCCGGCCGCCGAGGCGGTAGAGCGCGGTGAGCTCGGCGAGGATCTGCTCGGCGCTCTTCAGGCGCGGCGCCCGCCCGAACACCTCGATGATGTCGCAGAACTCGCACTGGAAGGGGCAGCCGCGGGAGAGCTGCACCGCGAGCGAGGCGTAGCGGTCGAGCTGCAGGAGCTCGAAGCGCGGGGTGGGCGAGGTGCGGAGGTCGGGGCGCGGCGCGCCGGGCGCGGGCGAGAGGAGGCGCGGGGCGGACGCGGAGGGGGCCTCCAGCGCGGCGACCAGCGCGTCGAGCCGCCCCTCGGCCTCGCCGCGGAAGACGTGGTCCGCCTCCGGGAAGAGGCCGGGCGAGGTGGTGGCGGCGGGGCCGCCGACCACGGTGCGCTTCCCGAGGGCGCGGGCGCGGCGCAGCACCGTCCGGATGCCGTCGGCGTGCACCAGCATGCCGGAGACGAGCACGGCGTCGGCCCAGGCGAGGTCGGCGTCGTCGAGGGGCGCGAGGTGCAGGTCGACGATCCGCACCTCCCAGCGCGAGGGCAGCAGCGCCGCCAGCGTGGCGAGGCCGAGCGGCGGCAGCGCCGCGGCCTTGCCCGCGTAAGGCAGCGCGAAGTGGTAGCTCCAGTAGGTGAGCGGCGAACGCGGCTGGACGAGGAGGGCGCGCACGAGGAACTCGTACGCCCGGGGCTGTCATCGGGTGGTCATGGGCGGACGCGTGACCCGGCGGGGCACGCGTCCACCCGAGCGGCGTTTACCCGACCGGGGGGCCAGCTCGTTACTCTGGGTAAGGCCAGGGTAGAAGAACTACTCTCGGTAAGGCGCCAACTACTCTGGGTGAGGCGTTGACGCGAGCCGACCCACCCCGCGCGGGGGTCGTCAGCTCTGCACCTGGAAGCGCGGGGCGTCGGCCCAGAGGCCCTCGAGGTCGTAGAACCCGCGCGCCTCACGGCTGAAGACGTGCGCCACCACGTCGCCGTAGTCGACCAGGATCCAGCGGCCGCTCTCGTAGCCCTCGACCCCGACCTTGGTGGCGCCCTGCGCCTTGAGCCGCTCGTCCACGCCGTCGGCGATGGCGCCGGCCTGCCGGTCGGAGTCGGCGGTCATGAGGACGAAGTAGTCGGCGTAGCTGGTGAGGCCGCGCACGTCGAGGACGAGCACGTCCTCCGCCTTCTTGTCGAGGCCGGCCTGGGCGATCTCGAGCGCGCGCGGGCGCGCCGCGTCGGGCCGCTCCGCGGGCGCGGGGGCGGCCGCGGACGGCGCGGCGGCGGGGGCGCTCGCCTCGGCGGGCGCGTTCGGGCGGAGCGCTTTGCGCTTGCCGGCGGTCACCGGCGCGGGCTGCTTGCGCGCCTGCGCGATCTGGTTGCGCCCCGGTTTCTTGCTGCGGAGCGGGCCGCCCTTCTTCTTCCTGGGCGGGCCGCTCCCGCGCAGCGTGGCGGCCTTTCCCTTCGACGACGGCTTCTTGCTCGGCGGGCCCTTCTTCTTCACGACAGTCTTGCGCATGCTTCCTCTGGCTAGCTTCGGATGTGTCCGTCGCCCTCCACCACGTACTTCTGGGTGGTGAGCTCGGCGAGCCCCATGGGCCCGAACGCGTGCAGCTTGGTGGTGGAGATGCCGATCTCGGCGCCGAGCCCCAGCTCGCCGCCGTCGTTGAACCGGGTGGAGGCGTTCACCATGACCGCGCTCGCCGTCACCTCGCGCTCGAAGCGCCGCGCGCTCGGGAGGTCGCGGGTGAGGATGGCCTCGGTGTGGAGCGAGCCGTAGCGGGCGATGTGGTCGAGCGCGGCGTCGAGGTGCGGCACGACGCGCACGGCCAGGATCTTGTCGAGGAACTCGCGGCCGTAGTCCTCGGGGCGCGCCGCCACCGCCTTCACCGCCGCCCGGCGCAGGAGCGTGAGCGCGGTGGGGTCGCAGCGGAGCTCGACACCGGCGGCGGCCAGCGCGCGCCCGACCGGAGGGAGGAGCTTCGCCGCGGCGGCGCGGTGGACGAGGAGGCACTCGAGCGCGTTGCACACGCCGGGGCGCTGCACCTTGCCGTTCATGGCGAGCGCGACCGCCTGGTCGAGCGGCGCCGAGGCGTCGAGGAACAGGTGGCACACGCCCTGGTAGTGCTTCACCACCGGCACGCGCGAGCGCTCCGCCACGGCGCGGATGAGCGACGGCCCGCCGCGCGGGATGGCGAGGTCGATGAGCTCGTCCAGCTGGAGGAGCGCGAAGGTGGCCTCGCGGTCGGGGGTCGGCACCACCTGGGCGGCCTCGCGCGGCAGCCCGGCCGCGGCGAGCCCGTCGGCGAATGCCTCCGAGAGCGCCAGCGAGGAGCGCAGCGCGTCCGAGCCGGGCCGCAGGATGGCGGCGTTGCCGCTCTTGAGGCAGAGCGCGGCGGCGTCGACCGTGACGTTGGGCCGGGCCTCGTACACCATGAGGACCACGCCGAGCGGGATGCGGACCTTCTTCACGGCGAGGCCGTTCGGCCGCCGCCAGCTCGAGGTGACCTCGCCCACCGGGTCGGGGAGCGACGCCACCTCCCGCAGCGCCCGGGCGATGCCGTCGAGCCGCTTCGGGTCGAGCGCCAGGCGGTCGAGGAAGGCCGCGCCCTGGCCGGCCTGCCGCGCGGCGTCTACGTCGGCGCGGTTCGCCTCGAGGATGGCGCGCGAGCGGGTCGCGAGCGCTGCCGCCGCCTCGCGCAGCGCCGCGTCCTTCTGCGCCGTCGGGGCGTAGGAGAGCAGGCGCGCCGCGCCGCGGGCGGCCTCGGCGAGGCGGCGCATCTCCTGCTCCAGGGTGGCTTCGGCGGGCTGCCGCATGGCGCTACTCCGGCCCCGCGTCGAGCAGGACCATGTCGTTTCGGTGGACGACCTCGTCCAGGTCCTTATAGCCGAGCGCCCGCTCGATCTCGCTGGTCTTGAGCCCGGCGATGCGGCGCACCTCGTCCGCGCCGTACCCGGCGAGGCCCCGGGCGAAGGGCCGCCGGCGGTCCACCGCGATGTCGACCGGGTCGCCCACCCCGAACTGGCCGTCGACCGAGCGCACGCCCGAGGGGAGCAGGCTCTTGCCGCGCTCCTTGAGGGCGCGGGCGGCGCCGGCGTCCACCAGGATGGTGCCCTTCCCGCGCGCGGCGGCGGCGAGCCAGCCCTTGCGGCCGTTGAGGCGCTCCGGCTCGGGCGGGAAGAGCGTCCCGACCTTCACCCCCGCCAGGAGGTCGAGGAGCGCCCGCGGGCGCCGGCCGGAGAGGAGCGCGGTGGCGGTCCCCTGCGCCGAGAGCCGCCGGGCCGCCCGCACCTTGGTGGCCATCCCGCCGACGCTGCGCTCGCTGCCGGCGCCGCCGGCGATGCGCTCCACCTCGGCGGTGACGCGGGGGACGAGCTCGAAGAGGCGCGCGCCCGCCTGGCGCGGGTCGCGGTCGTAGAGGCCGTCCACGTCGGTCAGCATCACCACCAGCTCGGCCTCGACGCAGCCGGCGACGAGCGCCGCGAGCGAGTCGTTGTCGCCGACCTTGATCTCGGCGACCGCGACCGTGTCGTTCTCGTTCACGATCGGCAGCACGCCGAGCTCGAGCAGCCGGGCGAAGGTGCGGCGCGCGTTGAGGAAGCGCTTGCGGTTCGCGAGGTCCTCGGCGGTGAGGAGCACCTGCGCCACCTTCACCCCGTGCGGCGCGAACGCCTCCCCCCAGGCGCGGAACAGGTCCGGCTGCCCCACCGCCGCCGCCGCCTGCTTGGTGGCAATGTCCCAGGGCTTGGCGCGGGAGCGGACGAGGCCGAGCCGCTCCGCGCCGAAGGCGATGGCCCCCGAGCTGACGAGCACCAGCCGCCGCCCGCGGCCCACCTTGGCCAGCTCCGCCGCCAGGCGCGCGCAGTTCTGCGGGTCGACGCGCCCGGACGCGTCGGTGAGCGTCCCGGTGCCGACCTTCACGACCAGCGTCTTGGTGTGAGCGAGGTGGTTGCGAGGCATGCGGGAGGCGCAGCATACCGCGAGGCACCCGGAGGTAGGAGCGCGTCGCGGGCGGGGCTCTGCTCGCCCCCTGTCGGGAGGTGTCGCGCGCTGGAGGCTGCATCGCACCGCGGCGGCGACCGAGGGCCGCCGAGGGGCGGACCCTGGCGGACTCCGGGTCGAGTTGGCCGTGCCCGCCGCGCGAGGGCGACATATCGTGAAGCCGGCGCGCCGCTCACCCTCGACCGGGAGGTCCCCGTGGGCATCCTCGACGGCCTTCGCAGCTCGCTGCTCGGTGGCGCAGCAGGTCAGGCGCAATCGCCGCTGGCGGCCTCGGTCCTCGGCATGCTCGGCGGCGGGGGGCTCGGGAGCCTCGTCGGCGAGCTGAGGCAGGGCGGCCTCGGAAAGATCGTCGAGTCGTGGATCGGCACGGGCCAGAACCTGCCGGTCTCGGCGGAGCAGCTCCAGCAGGCGCTCGGCCCGAAGGTGCAGGCGCTGGCCCAGCAGCACGGGCTGAGCCCGGACGCCGTGAGCCAGGCGCTCTCTCAGCTCTTGCCCCAGCTCATCGACCACCTCACGCCGAACGGCCAGCTGCCCCAGGGCACCGGGGCCGAGCAGGGGCTGGCGGCGCTCCGGTCGAAGCTCGGCATCTGATGCTCCAACGCAGGGGGATGACATGAGGCTGCTCTTCGGCTCGCTGTGCCTGGTGCTCGCTGGACTCCTCCTCTCGCCGGCCGAGGCCGTCGCGCAGGCGGCGGCGACGGCCACGACCGTCACGTGCAAGGACGGGACGACCTCGCCGGGTGGGCGGGGGGCGTGCCGCGGCCATGGCGGCGTCGACAAGAAGGCGAGCAAGGCCGAGTCGAAGGCGGGGGCGGCGGCGCCCGCCGCGACCGCGGCGCCGGCCGGGGCCGCGGCCGCAAGGACGGTGATCTGCAAGGACGGGACGACGGCACCGGGTGGCCGCGGCGCCTGCAGAGGGCACGGTGGCGTGGACAAGAAGGCCACCGCCGCGGGCGGCCAGCCTCCCGCCGCGGCCGGTGCGGCGCCGCCGGCGCCGCCCGCTGCGCCCGCCCAGGTCCAGGCTCCGAGCGCGCCGCCTGCGACCCCGGCCGCGCCCTCCGCCGTGACCCGCCGGCCCGCCGCGGCGCCCGCGAACGCGGCCAACACCGATGCCACGGGCGCGATCGCGAAGTGCAAGGACGGCACCTATTCGCACGCCAAGGGTCACTCCGGCGCCTGCTCGCGGCACGGCGGCGTGGCGGAGTGGCTCGACGGATCGACGGCCAAATAGCGCCCGGGCCCCGACCCAGAGTACCGCCTGGCGGACACGTGGTCCGCCGGGCGGAGCGTGCGACCGAAATGAGGCTCAAGAAAACTCGTGGTTTGACATCGGCGCGGCGGTTGCTCTCCGACCGAGCCATGACCGCGCCCCGCCAGGTTCTGCCCGGGACCACGTATCTCATCACGCGTCGCTGCGCGCAGCGTCAGTTCCTGCTCCGTCCGTCCAAGATCACCAACGCCATCTTCCTTTACGTGCTCGCCGTCGCAGCCGGCCGGTTCGGCATGAACATCCACGCGTACTGCGTGCTGTCCAACCACTTCCATTTGATCCTCACGGATCCCGGCGCGCGGCTCCCCGCCTTCGAGCAGTACCTCGACTCCCTCGTCGCGCGCGCCATCAACGCCTCCCTCGGCCGGTGGGAGGCGTTCTGGGCTCCGTCGAGCTACAGCGCCGTCGCCCTTGGTTCGCCCGCCGACGTCGTCGACAAGACCGCCTACGTGTTGGCGAACCCGGTCGCGGCCGGCCTGGTCCGCCGCGGCCGGGATTGGCCGGGGCTCTGGTCTGCGCCCGAGCTCGTCGGCGGTCAGCCACTCACCGTGCGGCGACCGCAGACCTTCTTCCGCGAGAACGGGAGCATGCCGGAGAGCGTGGAGTTGACGCTCACCGCGCCGCCCGGATTCGATTCCCCCGCCGACTTTCGCGAGCGGGTCGCCGCGGCTCTCGGCCGGGCGGAAGCCGCCGCTGGAGCCTGCGAGAGCTCAGGCGTGCGCGTGGTCGGAGCCGAGCGCGTGCTCGCACAAGAGGTCCGGAGGCGGGCCGTGCAACGTGAGCCGCGGCGGACGCTCAACCCCCGCGTCGCTGCGCGGGATAGGTGGAAACGCATCGAGGCCCTCCAGCGACTCCGCGGTTTCCTCGAGCGGTACCGCGCAGCCTGGCGGGCGAGGCGCGCCGGAGACTTCGCCGCCCTGTTCCCACCCGGCACCTATCTGTTGCGGGTCGCGCACGGCGCGCCGTGCGCGGCGACTTAGGCCCGAGCTGTTCGCGCGGTCCGCCTCATTCTTGGAGAGCGCGGCCGTCCCGCGCCGCTGCAGCTTGGTGCCTCGGAGGTCCCTCGTTGCCTCCAGCTGACCACGCCGGCGCGCCTCTCCACCCCCCGGAGACCGACGGTCAGTGCCCCACCGCGTGTGCCTGGAGCGTTCCCTCGACGCCTGCGCCGCAGGATGAGTCGGAATGCCGCCGGCAGAGGCGTTCTTCCGGTGCCAACTACTCTGGGTGCGGCGGCGAACCAACCGAAACACGGAGCCAGAGCCGGGGAGCTAGAGCCGGTCTTTCCCCTGCAAAACTACTCTGGGTCGGGAGCTAGGCGGTCTTGACCTTCGCGGCGGCTTCGAGGCCGAGCTCGGCGATCGCCTGCTCCCTCATCTTGAACTTCTGCACCTTCCCCGTGACCGTCATCGGGAACGTGTCCACGAACTTCCAGTAGCGCGGGATCTTGTAGGTCGCGATCTTGCCCTTGCAGAAGGCGCGCAGCTCCTCGGCGGTCGCGGTCGCGCCGGGGCGGAGCTTCACCCAGGCCATGAGCTCCTCGCCGTACTTGATGTCCGGCACGCCGATCACCTGCACGTCGGCCACCTCCGCCTTCGTGTACAGGTACTCCTCCACCTCGCGCGGGTAGACGTTCTCGCCGCCGCGCAGGACCATGTCCTTGATGCGGCCGACGATGTTCACGTACCCCTCCTCGTCGAGGGTGGCGAGGTCGCCGGTGTGCATCCAGCGCCCGGCGTCGATGGCCTGCCGGGTGGAGTGCGGGTCCTCCCAGTAGCCGAGCATCACCGAGTAGCCGCGGGTGCACAGCTCGCCGGTCACCCCGCGCGGCACCACGCGCCCGGTGCTGGGGTCCACGATCTTCACCTCGACGTGCGGGTGGACGCGCCCCACCGTGGAGACGCGCTTCTCGAGCGGGTCGTCCACCGCGCTCTGGGCCGACACCGGCGACGTCTCGGTCATCCCGTAGCAGATGGTGACCTCGGGCATGTGCATCGCGCTCTGCACCTTCTTCATGACCTCCACCGGGCAGGGCGAGCCCGCCATGATGCCGGTGCGCAGGGTCCTGAAGTCGGTCTTCGCGAAGTCGGGGTGCTCGAGCTCCGCGATGAACATGGTGGGCACGCCGTAGAGCGCGGTGCAGCGCTCCTGCTCCACGGTCCGCAGCACCGTCCCGGGGTCGAAGCTCTCGCCCGGGTAGACCATGCACCCGCCGTGCGTGGTGATGGCCAGGTTGGCGAGCACCATCCCGAAGCAGTGGTAGAGCGGCACCGGGATGCACACCCGGTCCTGCTCGCTGTAGCGCAGCGCCTCCCCGATGAAGAAGCCGTTGTTGAGGATGTTGTGGTGGCTGAGCGTCGCGCCCTTGGGGAAGCCGGTGGTGCCGCTCGTGTACTGGATGTTGATGGCGTCGTCCGGGTCGAGCGTGCGCTCGCGCTCGGCCAGCGCGCCCGCGCCGGCGCGGCGCCCCTCCTCCAGGAGCTCCCGCCACTCCTCGTCGATGACGAGCGTCTCGCGGTGGAGCGGGCAGCGCTGCACCGCCTCGCGCACCATCTCCACGTAGTTCGCCTGCCGGAACCCCTTCGCGGTGATGAGGAAGCTCGTGCCCGACTGCTTCAGCACGTGCTCGAGCTCGTGCAGCCGGTAGGCGGGGTTCACGTTGACGAGGATGGCGCCCACCCGCGCGCTCGCGTACTGGACGAGCACCCACTCGTACCGGTTCGGCGACCAGATCCCGACCCGATCGCCCTTCTTCACCCCGCGCGCGATGAGCCCCTGCGCCACCAGGCTCACCTGCTCCCAGAACTGGCGGTAGGTGGCGCGGTACCCCTGGAACGGGGCGACGACCGCCTCGCGATCCGGGAACCGCTGAACCGTCCGGCGCAGGTTCTGGCCGATGGTCTCGCCGAGCAGCGGGGTGGCGCTGACGCCGTGGACGTAGGACGGGTTCGACACGCGGATCCCTCCGAAAAAGGAAAGCGGCGAGGGTACGCCGGGCCGGCCCCTCCTGGGAAGGCGCGGCGCGTCGGCGCCGCCCCGGGCGTGGCCGCCGGGCGGCCCGTCCGTTATGCTCGCCGTCCGCGAATGCAAGAAGTCTCCGGCAACACCCTCGGCCTCAAGCCCTCCCAGCTCCACGCCCTCCGCCGCACGTACCGCCGCCGCGTCAGCGCGGAGGACGTGGTCTCGCCGGAGCTCGCCCGCCACCTCGCCGAGGTGTCGCTCGAGACCGGCCGGCAGATCGGCGTCCTCCTCGACCGCAAGGGCGACGTCCAGGCGGTCATCGTGGGTGACGCCCGCAAGCTCGAGCTCCCCGACGTCGGCCGCGCCCGCGCCGGCTCACACCGCCTGCGCGGCCTGCGGCTCGTGCACACGCACCTGCACGGCGAGCCGCTCACGCGCGACGACCACACCGACCTGGCGCTGCTCCGGCTCGACCTCGTCGCCGCCATCGAGGTGCTGGCGGGCGGGCTGCCCGGGAAGATCCACTACGCTCACCTCCTCCCCGAGAACGCCGCCGGCGCGATGTGGAAGGACGAGGTGGCGCCGTCGGTGCACGAGCTCGCCTGGGACGCCGCCTCGGCGCCGCTCGCGCTCGAGGACGAGTTCGCCCGCGCCTCCGCGCTCCGCAGGACCGGCGGGCGCGAGCGGGCGCTCCTGGTCGGCTTCGGCGACGGCAAGAAGCGCGGCCGCGCCGACGCCGAGGCCTCGCTCGAGGAGCTGCGCGAGCTGGCCCGCACGGCCGGGGTGGCGGTGGTCGACGCGACGCTGCAGATGCGCCGCGAGATCGACCCGCGCACGCTCATCGGCAAGGGGAAGCTGGAGGACATCCTGCTCCGCTCCATGCAGCTCATGGCGGACGTGATCGTCTTCGACTGGAACCTCTCGCCGTCGCAGGCGCGCGGCATCGCCGACGCGACCAGCCTCAAGATCCTCGACCGCACCCAGCTCATCCTCGACATCTTCGCGCAGCGGGCGCAGTCGGCCGACGGCAAGCTGCAGGTGGAGCTGGCGCAGCTCGAGTACCTCTACCCGCGGCTCGTCGGCCGCGACGACTCGCTCTCGCGGCTCGCCGGCGGCATCGGGGGACGGGGCCCGGGCGAGACGAAGCTCGAGATCGACCGCCGCCGGGTGCGCGACCGCATCACCGCGCTCGAGCGGCGCATCGACGCCCTCTCCGCCAACCGCCACGTGCGCCGCAAGCAGCGCAACGAGCGCGGGCTGCCCGTCATCTCCATCGTCGGCTACACCAACGCCGGCAAGTCGACCCTGCTCAACGCGCTCACGAACTCGAGCGTGGTGGCCGAGGACGTGCTCTTCGCGACCCTCGACCCCACCAGCCGGCGCCTGCGCTTCCCCGACGAGCGGGAGGTCATCATCACCGACACCGTCGGGTTCATCCGCGACCTGCCGGAGGACCTCGTGAACGCCTTCCGCGCCACGCTGGAGGAGCTCGGCGACGCCGACCTGCTCCTGCACGTCGTCGACGCGGCCGATCCGCACCTGGAGGCCCAGGTGACGGCGGTGGAGTCGATCCTGCGCGACCTCGAGCTCGACGCGAAGCCGCGGCTCCTCGTCTTCAACAAGGCCGACAAGCTGCCCCCCGGCCAGGCCGCCGCGCTGGCGCACCAGGCGGGCGGGGTGGCGGTCTCGGCCGCCCGTCGCGAGGGCTTCGACGCGCTGCTCGAGCGGTGCGACCGGATGTTGTGGGCGGACGGCAAGGCGCTGCCCGCCACCGCCGCCTGGGCGGCCGCGCCGGTCCGCCGCGGCTGAAGCCCGCCAGCCCGCTTTCACGCCGTCCCGGGATGACATACCTTCGCCGCCGCATGCCGCTCCGCCCGCCGCCGCTCGCGCTCGCCGCCGCCCTCGCCGCCTGCCTCGCCTGCTCCCGCGGCGGCGACCGCGCCAGCCGCGCGCAGGCGCTCGCCGAGTCTGAAGCCAGCCGGCCGCAGGCGTTCGACCCCGGCCAGCCGCTCGAGGCGCTCCGCCTCTCGGCCGGGGACGCCGCGGCGCGGGCGGGCTCCTTCGCCTGGGAGGCGCAGGTGAGCTGGACCGTGGCGAGGCCGGGCGCGGCGCCGGTGCACCTCGTCGAGCGGCACCGGGTGCGCCAGCTCGCGACCGGCGAGTTCGACGTCTCGGCCGACCTCGACCCGGGCGCCGGCCCGGGCTCCGAGACCGGCAAGCAGCTCGTCTACGCCGGCGGGATGACCTACGCGCGGGGCCGCTGGGCGCCCTTCCGCGAGCGGCCGACCGACCGCGGCCGCGACGCGCGCCGCTTCCGCGACGAGAGCTTCCGGCTGGCGGCCGACCTCGCCGACCTGTACGGCGCGGCGCTCGTGGCCCATCCCTCGGGCGAGGTGACCTTCCTCGGGCGGCGCGCGCGGCGGTACGTGCTCTCGCTCTCCGGCGCCGCGCCCGCCAGGGCTGGCCCGCCGCCGGCGGCGCTCCCGGACGGCAAGTACGACCCCGGCACCCGCAAGCGGCTCGACTTCCTCGAGGGCCGGGTCCCGGCGGCGCTCTCGGGCGAGCTGCTCCTCGACGCCGCCAGCGGCCTGCCGCTCTCGGTCTCGCTGCGCGGCGCCTTCTCCCAGCAGTCCGATCCTCAGCTCCGGGCCGAGGTCGACCTGGCGGCGACCGTGCGCTCGCTCGGCGGCGACGTCCCCCCCGTCGCGCCGCCGCGGGGGGCCCTCGGCGACGAGCGCAAGCCGAAGGGCGTGGCACGGGCGCTCGAGGCGGCCGGGCTGCGCCAGCGCGACGGAGGCGCCGCGGCCGAGGAGGAGCAGGACGAGGCCCCACCGGACGAGTGAGCGCCCGCCGCTGCACGCTCTCTCTCGCCCCCCTGCTCCGCGCTCCCTCAGTCCCTAACTTCGGGTGAGGGGGCAACGACCATGAACAGACTGACCTGGGGGATCGCCCTGGCGCTGGCCGCCGGGTGCGCGACGAGCGGCGGCGGTCACGGCGGCGCGACCGTCTCGGACGCCGACTTCGGCCGGCTGCAGGTGGGCCAGATGGGACCCGTGGATCAGGCGCGGCAATTCCTCGCCAGCGCGCACGACGAGCAAGCGCGCGCGAAGCTGCGCCTGCAGGAGGGCCAGGGCGAGGCGCAGATGGCGAAAGCGGACGCGCAGACCGCGAAGGCCGCCGCCGAGCGCGCGGACGCGCAGTCGAAGATGGCGAACAACAGCCGCGAGCCGAGCCAGCTCGAGCTGGCGCGGAGCCTCAAGGAGCAGGCCGACGTCCAGCAGCGCGCCGCCAAGGCGCACGCCGACTACGCCGACAAGGCGTCGGCCGCCCGCAAGCAAGCGGTCGCCGCCGCCGACAAGCAGGTGGCGCTCGGCGAGGCGAAGGTCGAGCTCGCGAAGCTCCAGGCGCTGCAGCAGGCCGGCATCCCCGCCGCGACGAAGTACGACCTGACCAAGTTCCAGCAGCGGGTCGGCGAGGCGCAGAAGGACTTCGACGCCGCGCTGCAGAAGACGCGCGACGAGGAGGCGCAGGCCACCGCCTCCCAGCAGACGTGGGAGGACGCGCGCCGGCAGGCGCAGGCCCAGGCCGTCCCGCTGGGGGCGCCGCAGACCGGCACCGGCACGGGTCGCTAGCGCTGACCGGCCCCGTACCGCTGCCAGTCCACCATGAGGCAGCGGTCCTGCACGACGAGGAGCCCCGCCTCGGCCAGGGTGCGGGCCGCCTCGTCGTGCCGGATCCCGAGCTGGAACCAGACCGCCCGCGGCCGCAGCGCGAGGAGGTCGGGGAGGTGCTGCGGGATGTCGGCCGGGCGCCGGAAGACGTCCACGATATCGACCGGCGGTGGGAGGTCGGCGAGCCGCCGGTGGACCGGCCGGCCCAGGATCTCCTTCACCTCGGGGTAATAGACCGGCACGGGGATCACCTCGACCCCGGCCCGGGCGAGGTGCTCGGCGACGTAGAAGGCGGGCTGCCCCGCCTGCGCCTCGGTCTTGATGCCGAGCACGGCGACGCGCCGCGACGAGCGGATGAGCTCCGCCACCCGCTCCTCCTCCACGACCAGGTTTTGCCGGTAGTCCAAGGTGCCCCCTCCGCGGCAACGCGCGCCGCGGCACCGGGATAACGAGGGGTTCCGCGGCGCGCCAGGCCAGCGCCGGGCCTCCCGAGCGCCCGCCTGCCCGCTGCAGCCGAATTCTGGACGGTGCGGCGGAGCCGCCTACCATGGAGCCGTCTCGAGGGCGGCGCGAGCCGCGGCGAAAGGTGTGCACATGTCAGGCACGAGGCGGACCCGGACGGCGGTGGTGACGGAGCAGGCGGGGCAGTCCGCCCTGCGCCGCGGAGCCGCGCCCGAGCTCGACGCGACCGAGGAGCGCGCCCTGCGCATGCGCCTCGGCGCCTCGCTCCCGCTCTCCGCCCGGCTGGAGCGCATCGCGGTCGCCACCGACGCCGAGATCGAGCTGCTCGCCTACGAGATCGAGGGCTTCCTGAAGCTGAAGGCGCGCCGCGCCTCCGCCGCCGCCCCGGCGCGCACCGCCACCCCGACCGCCTCCCGCACGAAGGAGAAGATCGTGCGGGCGCTGCGGCGGAAGTAGGCCGGCTCACTCCAGCCGCTTCACCAGCGCCTCGCCTCCCAGCCGCGGCTTCGGCTCCTCCTCGGCCCAGGCCCCGCCCGCCGCCAGCCAGCCGCCGAGGACGTCGGCCGCGCGCGGGTTCTTCCACCAGTCCTCGTCGCACCGCTCGACGAGCCCGCGCCGCAGCACCTCGGCGCGCGCGGCCCCGGCCAGCTGGGCGGCGAGCCGGTCCGAGTCGCCGTCCCGCGCGGCGAGCCCGCCCGGCCAGCTCGCGAGCGCCGCCCGCGAGAGCGCCTCCCGGTGCGCCTCGCGCCAGGCCGCCCCCGAGAGCCCGCGCTCGACCTCGGTCGCGACGCGCAGCGCGGCCGCGGCGGCCCGCAGCCGGAACAGCTCCCGGAGCGCCAGCGCCCGGGCGACGTCGGGCGCCTGGCGCCGCTCGACGTCGAGGCGCGCGGCGAGGAAGCCGCGGTCGAGGAGCAGGCCCGAGAGCAGCGCGCCGAACGTGAAGGGTGCCGCCGGGTGGAGCCGGTGCGGCGGGACGGCGGCCGAGGCGAGCGCCTGCCCCACCGCGCCGAACAGCCCGAGCCAGTCGGCGGCCCCTCCCTGGCGCCGCAGCGAGACGCGCGGCCCGAGCGCGTGCGCCCCCGGCCACTGCGCCGGGCGGTCCCCGTCGTCCACCCGCACCCGCCCGAGCGGGAGCCGCAGCGGCTCGGCGGTCCGCCCCAGGGCGAGCGCCAGCAGGCCGCGCGGGAAGAGCGCCTCGTAGCGGCGGGCGGCCAGGACGAACAGGAGGTCCGCCCGCCCGAGGTCGCCCGCCGGCGCCGGGGCGAGGTCCGCCTCGTGCCGGGCCGCCCAGGCGAGCACCTCCCGGTAGCCGTCGTCGGTGGCGGAGAGGAGCGCGTCCGCCTCCACCACCCGCTCCCAGTCCGGGACGAGGCCCGCCTCGCCGCGCGCCCGGGCGCGCTCCTCGACGGCCGCCTCCCGCGCCGGCTGGGCCGCGGCGTCCAGCGCGGCGCGCCCGAAGGCGAGCCGCCGCTCCCGGTCGCGCTCCCGGGTCTGGGCGAGCTGCGCCGCGCCGAGCGGCAGCGGCCCGTCCGGCCCCTGCCCCGCCGCTGCCGCCTCCCCCTCGCGCCACGCCTCCTCGCGCTCCGCCTGGACCCGCTCGACGCGGAGCGCCGCCACCCGCGCCCCGAGCTCCGGCTCGCCCGCCGCCGCCAGCGCCGCCGCGGTCTCGCGGTGCGCCGCGCGGCCGTGGGCCCGGAAGAGCCGGGCGAGCGCCGGGGCCGGCTCCAGGCCTGCCACGTGCCGGAACCGCTCCTCGGCGAGCGCCGAAGCGAGCGCGTCGAGCTCGCCCCGGATGACCTCCACCTCGACCACCGCGCCCATGCGCCACCTTTCCCTACCGAGACCTACCAGGAACAACGAGCCCCAACCCGGCGTTACAGCGAGCGATTTCCGGTGCTTCTGGCAGTCCGAGACCTCGACTGCTTGACAGGCGACCGGGGAAGTCTAAGTTCCCTTGCGGAGATTTCAGCCCATGCCTCTCTACGAATACGATTGTCCGAAGTGCGGTCGCTTCGAGGTCCTGCAGAAGATGTCGGACGCCCCGCTCACCCGCCACGACTGCGGCAAGCCGGTGAAGAAGGTGATGAGCGCGAGCGCGTTCTCCTTCAAGGGCTCGGGCTTCTACATCACGGACTACAAGAAGCAGTCGAGCTCCTCCTGCGAGACGTCGAAGCCCGAGAAGAAGAAGGCCGACGCGCCGAAGAGCGACGCGTGCGCCAGCTGCCCGGCGAAGTCGACCGCCGCCGCGTAGCACCCCCCTCCCCGAGCGATCCCCTCCGTTGCGCCGGCTCACCCTCCGCGTCGCCCCGGCCGACGCCGGGGCGCGCCTCGACCGCTTCATCGCCGAGCAGGGCGCCATCTCGCGCGGGCTCGCCCGCCGCGTGCTCGACGCCGGGGGCGTGTTCCTCGACGGCCACCGCTGCAAGGTGGCGAGCCGTACCGTGCGTCCCGGCCAGGCGGTGGTGGTGAACCTGGAGGAGTCGGGGCGCGCCGCGCCGGTGGTCGCGGCCCTCGACCGCGCCCGCCTCCTCTACGCCGACGAGCACCTGGTGGCGGTCGACAAGCCGCCCTTCGTCCCGGCCCAGCCCACGCTCACCACGGACCGGGGCGCGCTGCCCGAGCTGGTCGCGTCGCTGGTGGGGGCGCCGGTGACGGTGGTGCACCGCCTCGACCGCGAGACCTCCGGGGTGACCGTGCTCGCCCGCACCCGCGCCGCCGCGGCGGCGCTGTCGGAGGCGTTCCGCACCGGGCAGCCGGAGAAGACCTACCTCGCCCTGGCCGCGCGCGCGCCGGCGCCGCCCGACGGCCGCCTCGAGGCGCCGCTCGGCCCCGACCCGGCGCGCCCCGGCCGCCGCGCGGTGCTCGCCGCGGGCGAGCCGGCCGCCACCCGCTACCGGACGCTCCGCGCCGGGCCGAGCGGGGCCGCGCTGGTGGAGTGCCGCCCGGAGACCGGGCGCACCCACCAGATCCGGGTCCACCTCGCCCACCTGGGCGCGCCGCTCCTCGGCGACCCGCGCTACGGCGGCCCGCGCCGCGTGCTCGAGACGAGCGTCCCGCGCGTGCTCCTGCACGCCCGCCGCCTCCTCCTCCCCCACCCCGCCACCGGCGCCCCGCTGGCGTTCGAGGCGCCGCTGCCGGAGGACTTCCTGGCGGTGGTGCGCGCGCTCGTGCCGGGCGGCGGCGACCCGGCGGAAGCGCTCTAGTTCCGGGCCTTCCAAGGGATCGACGCGCCCCCGGAAACGTGGTTTTCTCGCCCGGTTTCCACCTCCGGGAGGGGTCTCCATGGCAGCGGGCGAGCAGGCGGTGCAGGCGGCGGCGACGGGCGCGAAGGCCTTCCGGCCCTACGTGGCGCCCGAGGCGCGGATGGCCGAGCTGACGGTGAAGGCGGTCCTCACCGGCGCGATCATGGGGATCCTCTTCGGCGCCGCCACCGTGTACCTGGCGCTCAAGGCCGGCCTCACCGTCTCGGCCTCGATCCCGGTGGCGGTGATCGCCATCTCGCTCGGCCGCAAGCTCCTCCGCACCACCATCCTCGAGAACAACATCATCCAGACCGCGGGCTCGGCGGGCGAGTCGATCGCGGCCGGGGTGGTCTTCACGCTCCCGGGGTTCCTGTTCCTCTCGGCCGATCCCGCCACCGGCGGCTCGGTGGGCGCCGGCTACTTCAGCTACTTCACCCTCTTCGCGCTGGCGCTGGTGGGCGGGCTCCTCGGCGTCCTCATGATGATCCCGCTCCGGCGCTCGCTCATCGTGAAGGAGCACGGGAACCTGCAGTACCCCGAGGGTACCGCCTGCGCCTCGGTCCTCATCGCCGGCGACCGGGGCGGCGAGTTCGCGCGCACCGCCTTCCAGGGCGTGGGGACCGCGCTCGTCTACGCCGTCCTGCAGAAGGTCTTCCACGTGGTGGCGGAGGCGCCGGCCTTCGTGACGCGCCAGGCGAACCGCTGGCTGCCGAACGCCACCGTGAACGGCGAGATCACGCCCGAGTACCTGGGCGTCGGCTACATCATCGGGCCGCGCATCGCCGGGGTGCTGGTGGCGGGCGGCGTGCTCGCCTGGCTCGGCCTCATCCCGCTGCTGGCGGTGCTGGTGCCAGGGGACGTGCTCGCCGCCCAGCTGCCCAAGGTCGGCTACCAGCCCTCCGCCTTCGGCTGGGACCCGGCCCTGCACACCTTCGCGAACCTGCCGCGCGCCGTCTACTACGCGTACATCCGCCAGATCGGCGCCGGGGCGGTGGCGGCGGGCGGCTTCATCACCCTCACCAAGACCTTCCCCACCATCTGGTCGTCCTTGCGGGACGGCATCCGCTCCATGGGCGACAAGACCGCCGCGGCGTCGGTCTCCCGCACCGAGCGCGACCTCTCGTTCGTCACCGTCATCCTGGGCAGCCTGGGCCTGGTGGTGCTGCTGGTCGCGCTGCCGCAGGTGCCCGGCCACTCGGTGCTGCAGAAGATCCTCATCGCCCTGCTCGTCATCGTCTTCGGCTTCATCTTCGTCACGGTCTCCTCGCGCATCGTCGGCATCATCGGCTCCTCCTCGAACCCCATCTCCGGGATGACCATCGCGACGCTCATGGCGACCGCCATGGTGTTCGTCTCGGTGGGCTGGACCGGCCGCGTCTTCGAGCCGCTGGCGCTGGTGGTGGGGGGCATGGTGTGCATCGCGGCCGCCAACGCCGGCGCGACCAGCCAGGACCTCAAGACCGGCTTCCTCGTCGGCGCCACCCCGCGCTCCCAGCAGATCGCGCTCTTCGTGGGCGCGGTCGCCTCGGCCATCGTCATCGGCGTCACGGTGAAGGTGCTCGACATGCCCACCGGCGAGCTGGCCCGGCAGGGCGTCGTGCACATGATCGGCACCGACAAGTTCCCGGCGCCCCAGGCGACGCTCATGGCGACGCTCATCAAGGGGCTGCTCTCGCTCAACCTCGACTGGCACTTCGTCCTGGTCGGCGCCTTCCTGGCGGTGACGATGGAGCTGTGCGGCGTGTCGTCCCTCAACTTCGCCGTCGGCGCCTACCTGCCGCTCTCCACCACCCTCCCCATCTTCGCGGGCGGCGCGGTGAAGGGGCTCGTCGACCGCATCGCGGCCGCGAAGGGCGAGCCGGCCCAGGAGGGCGAGCTCGGCGGCGGCAGCCTGTTCGCGACCGGGCTCGTCGCGGGCGGCGCCCTCACCGGCGTCATCGTGGCGCTCCTGCAGGTGAACGACGGCGTGGACGCGTTCATCCAGAAGACGCTCAACCTGCAGCCGCGGCTCGAGGCGATCCTCGGCGCCGACGGCTTCCAGCTGCTCGGCGTCGGCTTCTTCGCCGCCATGGCGCTCATGCTGTTCCGCGTCGCCCGCAAGCCCCAGGCGCCGTCGCCGGGGTAGCCCCGTCGGCGCCCGCCGCCTACATCCGCGTACCGTTTTCACGGTACAGCTCCGGATCTACACTGCGCGCCCTATGAAACGGCTCATCGCGCTCACCGCCCTCGTCCTCTCGCTCGCCCCGCTCGCCGCCCGCGCCCAGGCGAGCGTGAACATGAACATCCAGCTCGGGCTCCCCGTGGCGCCGCCGCTGGTGGTCGTCCAGCCCGGCGTGCAGGTGGTGGAGAACTACGACGAGGAGGTCTTCTACACCGGCGGCTGGTACTGGGTCCGCCGCGACGGCCGCTGGTGGCGCGCTCGCCAGCCGCGCGCCTCGTTCGTCTACGTCGAGCCGCGCCGCGTCCCGCCGACGCTGGTGCGCATCCCGCCCGGCCAGTACCGCCACTGGAACAAGGAGCAGGCGAAGGCCGAGCGGCGCGAGTGGAAGGAGCGCCGCAAGGAGGAACGCCGCGAGTGGAAGGAGGAGCGGCGCGAGCACGGCGAGGGCCACGGTCACGGGCACGGGCACGGTCACCACGACGACTAGCCGCCGTCACCGCGCCTCGAAGTAGGCGGCGGCGCTCGCCCCCTGCACCTCGCGCAGCGCGACGCACCCCTCGATCCGCTCCAGCGTCTCCGCGGCGGCCGCGCTCGCCGAGGGCAGCTTCGCCAGGCGCGACTCGAAGAAGCGGCGCGCCTCCTCGAGCCGCTTGCGGTCGCAGAGTGACGCGGCCACCCGCGGCAGCGCGGCGGCGGCGTCCGGCGGCAGCGCCACCGCCAGCTCGGCCCATCGGCTCTGGAGCACTTTCCAGGCGCCGTCGCGCGTCTCCGGGCCGGCCGCCTGGTCGCGCAGCAGCGCGAGCCGCTCGGGCGCCGGCAGGCGCGGCTCGGCCGCGAGCGCCAGCACCCGCTCGGCCAGCGCCGCGTCGCGGGCCGCCCCCACCGCCGCCAGCGCCTGTCGGCGCTCGTCGCCCCCGAGCCCGTCGAGGAGCCGCCGCACCAGCGCGTCGAAGGTGGCCACGTCGCCGTCCAGCACCGCCGCCTCCAGCGCCACCGGCGCGAGCTCCGGGCTCACCGCGTCGGCCCGGAAGCGGCCCTCGCCCGGCCGCGCGTAGACCGCCCCCCGGCCGGCGAGCGCGTGGACGGCCTCCGGATCGCGCGCGCCGGCGACGAGCACCCGGGCGAGGGCGGCGCGCAGCGCGCGCCGCTCCGGGTCCTCCCCGGCGGCCGGGGCGAGCCCCAGCGCGCGCAGCCGCGGCCGGTACAGCTCGGCCAGCGCCGCCCGGGCGCGCGGGCGGGCGGCGTCCGGCACCAGGTGGTCGGCGGCCTCCTGGAAGGCCTCCGCCGGCAGGAGCGCCACCGCCGGCGCGCCGTCGCGCGCCAGCGGCGCGAGCGCGTCGAGCGCCTCGCCGAAGGCGAGCCGGCCCGCCTCGGCGTCGGCGAGCACGGAGGCGCCGAGCGCCACGCGCTCCGGCGCGGCGAGGTGGGCGAAGCCCGCGTCGCGCAGCCGCGGCACGTCGGCCGCGCCCAGGGCGAAGGTGAGCCAGGAGCGGCCGCCCGCGTCGGGCATGATCCAGCGCGGGCACGCCGGGAGCGCCAGGGACCCGCGGCCCCGCTCCACCACCGTGCAGCGCTCGCCCAGCGCGCCGCCCGCCTCGAAGCGGGCGCAGACCGGGAGCGTGGAGGCGAGCGGGGCGGCGCGGCTGCCGATCGGCCGGTACCGCCCGGCGGTGAGCTCGACGCGCGCTCCGGCCGCGTCGCAGGCGCTGCGCGCCACGACCAGCGGCGCGCCCGGCTCGTCCAGCCCCGCGCGCAGCGCGGCGCCGACGTCGCGGCCGCCGGCGCGCGACAGCGCCGCCGCGAGCGCGTCGGTGGAGGCAGCCCCGCGCGCGTGCTCCGCCAGGTGCGCGGCGAGCCCCGCCCGGAAGCGCTCCTCGCCCAGGAGCCGCTCCAGCCCTCGCAGGACGGCGACCGCGTGCACCTCGCCCGCGGCGTCGAGCGCGGGCCAGCCGGCCGCGCCCGTCCTCGGCGGCGGCCGCAGCGGCCGCGCCACCGCCAGCGCCGAGCTCCGCAGGGCCTCCGCGACGGCGCGCGCCTCGTCGTCGGCCCTCCGCGCCTCGGGCCGCCAGCGCTCGAGCGCCACGCGCTCGAGGAGCGCGGCGAGGCCGCCCGGGAGCCAGGCGTCGTCCGGCGCGGCCGGCGCGACCAGCCCCTCGAACCACTGGCGCGCCAGCGCCCGCGCGAGGAGCGCGCCGGCCGGGAGCTCGCGCGCGACGGGTTCGCCGTCGCGCGGGGCCGCGAGGCGCGCGGCCGGGGCGAGGACGACCCCGGCCGCGGCGCCGACGGCGCCGTCCGCCGCCGGGACCGCCACCACGTCGAGCCGTGGGTACGGGAAGGGGGTCGCGAGCCACACCTCCAGGAGCGGCGCGAGCTGGCGCGCCGCCTCGAGCGCCGGGCCGAAGTCGCCGGCGGGCGCCCCGCGCGGGCGGAGCAGCCGGACCTGGAGCGCCCCCGCCCGCGGCCCACCTGCGGCCAGCGGGGGCGGCGCCTCCACCTCGAACGGCCCCACCGCGAGCGCGAGCAGGTGCGCCGGGATGGGCGGCGTCGGCGCGAAGCGGACGCGCTTCAGACCGCCTGCGAGCGGCTCCTCCGACGCCGCGGCGCCGGTCGAGAGGGCCACCGCGTCGGCGGGCACCGTGAGCGCCACCTCGAAGGGCGCCTGCAGCGCGGGGTCGTCGAAGCACGGGAAGGCGCGCCGCGCCTCGCCGGCGCCGAGCCGGGCGAAGGCGTAGGCGCGCCCGCCCTCCGCCGCGCGGGCGAGCCCCGGGCCGCCCTCGGCGAAGACGCCCTCGAAGCGGAGGTGGACGGTCGCCCGCCCGGCCGGGAGCGGGGTGGCCACCGCGAGCCGCGCCACCCCGCCGGCGCCAGCGTCCTGGAGGGTGGCGGGGCGGGCGAGGCCCCCCACCTCCACCGTCGCCTCGCGCACGGTGAGGTCGCGCGCGTGGAGCCAGAGCCGCGAGAGCGGCCGCGCCAGCTCGACGTCGATGGCCACCGCGCCCTCGAACCCCTCGCGATCGGGCAGCACCGTCAGCTCGAGCGCGTAGCGCAGGGGGCGGACGTCGGACGGGAGCGCCAGCTCCGGGGGCCTGTCCTCGCCGCCCGGCGGAGCCTGCACCGGCCGGGCACAGCCGAGGGCGAACGCCAGGGCGGCGGCGAGCGAGAGCGCGCGCATGTGCGCCGGCAGTGTAGCGTGGAGGGGGGCGCGGGCGCGCGAGAACCGGGCGCTCGTCACAACCGGCGCCTCACCCGGCTCCCAGACTACTTGACCGTCTTCGGGTCGGCGCCCACGGCCAGGGCCAGGTCGGCGTAGGCGAGCTGCGCGTCGCGGACGGCGGCGAGGCGCTCGGCGCCGGCGCGGGCGCTCGCCATCGCGGCGAGCAGGACCGCCTCCGCCCCGGCGCTGCCCGCGTCGAAGGAGGCCTCCGCCTGGGCGAGCCAGCGGCGGGCCGCGGCCTCCTGGTCGCGGAGGCGGGCGGCGCGCTCCTGGGCCGCGCGCAGCCCGGTGTGGGCGCGCGCGACCTCCATCCGCACGGCGCGCTCGGCCCCGGCCAGCTCCGCCTGGGCCCGGCTCACCTGCGCCTCCTCCTGGCGGAGCTGCGCCGAGGGGCGCCACAGGTCGATGGAGCCGCGCAGCGCGAGGCCCAGCCCGGCCCACAGCCGGTTGTACGGGTCCCAGGCGAAGGGGTTCGTCTGCGGGGTGGCCGAGCCCGTCCAGTTGAGGTCGAGGTTCCCCGTCACCACCAGCTCCGGGTAGAGCGCGCGCCGCCGCGCCAGGAGCGCGGCCTCGCGCGAGGCCACCAGGTCGCGCGCCGCGGCCACCTCGGGCCGGAGCGCCTGCGCCGCCGCCGCGTGGCGGGCGAGTGGCGCGAGGGTCGCCGGGGGGACCTCCAGCGGGGCCATGGCGATGGCGAAGGGCGCGTCCTCCGCCAGCCCCGCCACCGTGCGCCCCGCCTCGAGCGCCAGGTCGCGCGCGGCGCTCGCCTCGGCGCGCCGCGCCGCCAGCTCGGCGCGGAAGACGTCGAGCTGCGCCAGGTCCTGCCGCGAGACCTTCGCCGAGCCCTCTCCCAGGAGCCGTTCCACCCGCTCGCGCGCCCCGGCCAGCTGGCGGTCGGTCTCGTCGAGCGACGCCAGGCCGCGGCGGGCGACCTGGTAGCTCCAGAAGATGTCGGCCGCGTCGCGCGCCGCGCGCGCCCGCGCCGCCTCGCCGGTCGCGGCCCCGGCCGAGGCCGCCCGCGCCGCGGCCCGCGAGGACGCGGCCGCCCGGCCGAAGGTGAAGACGGGCCAGGTGAGGTTGGCGCCGAGGTGCCCGTGCACGCCCGGCGTCCCGAGATCTCCGGTGCGCAGGCGCGACGACGGGCTCACCGCGTCGAGGTGGTTGGGGTCGTTCCGCAGCTCGGGGATGGGGCCGTCGGCGGAGACGATCCAGTCGAGCACCGGCCGCTGGGCGGCGTTCGCCTCCGCCTCGGCGCCTCGCAGCCGCGCCAGCTCCGCCGCCTCCGCCAGCACGCGCGGGTCGGCGGCCTGCGCCGCTTGCGTCAGCGCCTCGAGGGTCCACGCCTTCGGCTCCGCGTCGGCCGCCGCCGGCGCCGTGGCGGGTGCGGTGAGCGCGATCGCGAGCGCGACGGCGAGGGACATCGGTGCAAGCACTACCGCGATCGGCGCCCGAAGACGAGCGTCACGACGGGAGCGCGGCGCGGGCGGGTCCGCACCTCGACCTACACCCGCGCCGGCGCGCTCGCCCGGGCCCTTGGGCCCGGGCGAGGCGCAGGGGGCCCTAGCCGACCTTGGCGCCGGCGGCCGAGGCGGCGATCGCCTCGGCGTAGCGGCGGAGCTGCTGGTGGACGTTCCGCTGCTGCCGGAAGAGGTCCATCACCGCCCTGCGGCCCGGCACGGTCACCGGGCTCTTGAAGAAGAAGGAGAGCCACTCCTGCGGGCCCTTCTCCCCGGCGCGGTGGGCGAGGTCGCCGAGCAGCGCCAGGTCGAGGACGAGCGGCGCCGCCAGGATGGAGTCGCGGCACTGGAAGTTGACCTTGATGGCCATCCCGTACCCGAGCCACCCCTTGATGTCGATCGCGTCCCACCCTTCCTTGTTGTCGCCGCGGGGCGGGTAGTAGTGGATCGTCACCTTGTGGTCGATGTCCTGGTACAGCTCCGGGTACTTCTCCGCGTCCAGGATGGCGTCGAGCACGCCGAGCTTCGAGACCTCCTTGGTCTTGAAGCTGTCCTTGTCGTCCAGCACCTCGCCGTCGCGGTTGCCGAGGATGTTGGTGGAGAACCAGCCCTCGAGCCCGAGCAGCCGCGCGTGCAGCATGGGGGCGAGGGTGGTCTTCATGAGCGTCTGCCCGGTCTTGAAGTCCTTGCCGCCGGTGGGCAGGCCCTCGCGCTCGGCCAGCTCGCGCAGCGCCGGGATGTCGGCCGAGAGGTTGGGCGCGCCGTTCAGGTAGGCGAGCCCGCACTTCAGCGCGGCGTAGGCGTAGATCATCGAGGGGGCGATGGTCGGGTCGCTCTTCTCGAGCGCCGCCTCGAAGGCCTTGAGCGACTGGTGGGCGGGGCCGACCTCGGCGTAGACCTCGGTCGAGCCGGTCCACACCATGACGCCGCGGGCGCAGCCGTTCTTCTGCAGGAAGCCGCGGATGTCCTCGCAGAGCGCCTCGGCCATCGCCTTCTTGGAGCCGGTCTTGACGTTCGGGCCGTCGAGGCGGCGCACCCAGCTCTTGTCGAAGACGGCCTTCATCGGCTTCACGGCCGAGAGCGGCTCCTCGAGCTGGTCGACGAGGTGGTGGTCGAGCACCTTGGCCCGGCGCGCCGCCTGGTAGACGTTGTCGGCGATCGGGTCCCAGCCGCCGAAGACCAGCTCGTCGAGCTGGGGCATCGGGACCACCTTCTGGATGGAGGGCCCGAAGCTTCCGTCCTCCTCGAGGAGGTAGCCGAGCTGCGTGAGCGAGCCGATGGGCTGCCCGAGCTTCCGCTTGACCGCCTCGACGCCGGCGATGGCGGTGGTGGCCACCGCGCCGAGCCCCGGCATGAGCACGGCCAGGCGATCCCCAGGGCGCTGGGGACGGATGCTGAGCTTCGACATTTCGAGTTCCTCGGATGGGAGTGGCGCGGGAGGCGCGGGAGGCGCCGCCTGGGGGACGAGTTACCCGCCCCCCTTTAGACCCTCGGCGGGGGGGCGTCAACCCGGCATGCGCCTTCCTCCCCCTACCCTGCACCACCAGGCAAGGGGCGCAGCTCCGCCGGCGGAGGCGCCGGGTCGCGCGCCGGCGAGCGCTCCAGGAGCTCCTGGCTCCGGAACGGGGCGCCGGCCGCCGGGCGCTCGTACACCGGCGAGCGGTCGCGCATCTCCGCGCGCAGCACCCGCCCCTTCACCGTGTCCGCCAGGCCCGCCTCGACGATCTGCAAGAGCCGCTGCCGCGCCTCGGGGTCGTCCACCGGCGCCATGACCTCGACGCGCGTGTGGAAGTTGCGCGGCATCCAGTCGGCGGAGGAGATGTAGTACCGGGCCCGCTTCCCCTCGCCGAAGATGAAGATCCGGCTGTGCTCCAGGTACCCGTCCACCACCTGGTGCACCCGGATCCGCTCGGAGATCCCGGGCACGCCCGGCCGCAGGCAGCAGATGCCGCGCACGAGCAGCTCCACCGTGACCCCGGCCTGGCTCGCGCGGTACAGCGCCTCGATGACCTCGCGGTCCACGAGCGAGTTCATCTTGGCGAGCACGCGCGCCGGCCGGCCGGCCGCCGCCTCCGCCACCTCCTCCTCGATGCGCCGGAGCACGCGCTCCTTGAGGCCGTGCGGCGCCACCGCCAGCCGCTTCCACGGCCACTGCGGCGTGATCCCGCGCGCCGCCAGCTCGCCGGTGGTGTTGGCGGTCAGCATGTTGAAGACCTGCGCCACCTCCTCCGCCAGCTCCGGGCGGGCGGTGAGCAGGGACACGTCGGTGTAGAGGCGGGCGGTGGTGGTGTTGTAGTTCCCGGTGCCGACGTGCACGTAGCGCCGCGGCACGCCGTTCTCGAGCCGCACCACCAGCGAGATCTTGCAGTGCGTCTTCTTCGCGTCGTAGCCGTAGACGACGCTCGCGCCGGCGTCCTTGAGCGCGTTCACCGCGTCGATGTTGACCGTCTCGTCGAGCCGGGCCTGGATCTCGAGGAAGACGGCCGCCTCGACCTCCTTGCCCCGCTCGGCGGCGCGCTGCAGCGCGCGCACGAACGCGCTCTCCTTGCCGGTGCGGTAGAGCACCTGCTTGATGACCTGGACCTGCGGGTCCTCGGCCGCGCTCTCGATGAAGCGGACCACCGGGTCGAACGCGTCGTACGGGTGGTGGAGGAGCCAGTCGCGCCGCGCGATGGCCTCGAAGATCGAGCCCTCCGCCAGCTCGGGCGGGACGTACCCGCCCTGCGACCGCGGGCGGCGCCGCTCCGGCTCCGGCACGGGCAGCTGCGGCATGTCCTGGAGCTGGAGCGGCCCCTCCACCTGGTAGATGTCGGGCGCGTCGAGGCGCAGCTCGCCCGCGAGCTCCGCCACCAGCTCGCGCGGCGTGTCCGCCTCCACCTCGAGCCGCACCGCCGCGCCGCGGTCGCGCCGGCGCACCCGGTCCGAGACGAGCGCGAGCAGCTCCCCGCCCTCCTCCTCGTCGAACTCGAGGTCCCAGTTGCGCGTCACCCGGAAGGCGAAGGTGCGGAGCTTGGCGCCGGTGAAGAAGAGCTCGCTCACGTGCTCGCGGACGAGGTCCTCCACCAGCACGAACGTGCGCCCGTCGCCGGTGGGGACGAGGCGCTGCAGCGCGCCGTGGATGCCCACCACCGCGAGCGTGCTGGCCCCGCCGCGGCGGCGGCGGCCGGCCGCCCGCGGGAGCTGCACCGCCAGCGCGATGGCCTTGTTCCGGAGCCGCGGGAAGGGGTGGCTGCGGTCCTTGGCGAGCGGGGTGAGGAGCGGCAGCACCCGCTCCTGGAACCAGCGCCCGGCGCCGGCGGCCTGCTCGGCGTTGAGGTCGGCCGGCCGGACGATCCGCACCTTGGCCCGCTCGAGCTGCGGCCGCAGCACCTCGCGCCAGAGCCGGTACTGGTCGTCGACCATGCGGTGGGCGCGGGCGCTCACGTACCGGAGCTGCTCGGCGGCGTCGAGGCCGTCCCACGAGCGCCGCGGCGCCTCGTCCTCCTCCTGCTCCGAGCGGAGCTGGGTCTTCAGGCCGGCCACCCGGACCATGAAGAACTCGTCCAGGTTGGAGGCGACGATGCCGAGGAACTTGAGCTGGTCCGCGAGCGGCAGCGAGGCGTCGGCGGCCTCGTCGAGGACGCGCTGGTTGAACTCGAGCCAGGAGAGCTCGCGGTTGATGTAGAGGTCGCCCGCCGGCGCCTGCCGCGGCGCGGCCGCCTCGGCGGCGGGAGGGATGGGCGCGTCGGAGCCGCTCGGGGTGGGCTGGGGGGTGGCCATGCGTCACCCTTTCCGGGCTACCGTCGATCGTAGCGCGCCCGGGGCGGAGGGGCTCGGCACCGGACGTGACGAACGGGTGACGGCAGGTGCTGGGCCGATTGCGCCCGCTATCGCCGGATGGACGGGCGCTCACCGCGCTGGCGCGTATACAATTTCCGGCGGTGACGCCCGAGCGCCCACCCGGGCTTGGGCCGGCCAGCGAGGAGGGGGCCTTTGCGGCGTTCCGGGCGCGCGCCCGTGCTGGGCGCGATCGACGTGGGCACCAACGCCGTGCGGCTGGAGCTGGCGCGCCCGCTCTCCGACGGCTCGCTCGAGACGCTCCACCAGGAGCGCGATCCGGTGCGGCCCGGCGAGGGGGTCTTCGCCACCGGCTCGATCCCGCGCCCGGTCGCGAACCGCCTCCTCTCCACCCTCCGGCGCTACGCGGCGCTGTGCCGGCGCGACGCGACGCGGGTGCGGGCGGTGGCGACGAGCGCCATCCGCGAGGCGCGCAACGGGGCCGAGATCGTGCGGCGCGCGCGCGAGGAGGCCGGCCTGGAGCTCGAGGTGGTCTCCGGGCAGGAGGAGGCGCGCCTCATCTGCCTGGGCGTCCTCCACGGCAAGCCGCCGGGCGCGCGTTCGCTCGTCCTGGACATCGGCGGCGGCTCCACCGAGGTGGCCACCGCCGTGGGCGAGGAGCCCACCGCCCTGCGCAGCGTCGCGCTCGGCGCGGTGCGGGTCACCGAGACCTTCGGGATCGCCGGCAAGACGACGCCGGCGCGGCTGGCGCTCGTCCGCAGCTACGCCGCCGAGGCCTTCCGCGAGGGCCTGCCCCAGCGCCTCGCCCACCCGGCCGTCGCGCTCGGCTCGAGCGGCACCATCAACGCGGTGGTGGGCTTCGCCGGCTCGAAGGGGCGGAGCGCGACCCGAAAGGAGATCGGGCGGGCGGTGGAGGCGCTGGCGGGGATGGGGGTCGAGGAGCGGCGGCGCCACTTCGAGCCGAGGCGCGCCGAGGTGATCGTGGCCGGCGCCGTCATCCTCGAGGCCGCCATGAAGCACCTCGGGCTCGAGGCGGTGACGAGCGTCGACACGGGGCTGCGCAACGGCATCCTGGTCGACCTCATGCGGCGCGGGGCGCGGCAGCCCGACGACCGGTCGGCGGCGGAGTCGGCGCTGGCGGTGGGGCGGCGCTTCGGCTTCGACGAGCGGCACGCGGTGCAGGTGGGCGCGCTGGCGGTGACGCTCTTCGAGGACCTGGCGACGCTGCACGGGCTCCCCGCCTCGGCGCGCCGGCTGCTCGAGGCGGCGGCGCTGCTCCACGACGTGGGCGTGGCCATCGCCTTCCACAAGCACCACAAGCACACCTACTACCTCGTCGCGAACTCGGACATGGCCGGGTTCTCCGACCGCGAGCGGGAGCTCGTCGCGACCGTGGCGCGCTACCACCGGCGCTCCCTGCCGGACCGCGCCCGCGCCGACCTGTCGCACCTCTCGTCGGCGGAGCTCACCACCGTGCGCAAGCTGGCGGCGCTGCTCCGGCTCGCGAACGCCCTCGACGCCTCGCACCAGCAGCCGGTCCGCGCGCTGTCGGTCGAGAGCCGCGGCCGCGCGGTGGCGCTCCGGCTGCGCCTCCGCGCACCGGCCGACCTGGAGCTGTGGGACGTCGCCCGCGAGGCGCAGCTCTTCCGCGAGGTGTTCCGGCGCCGCGTCGAGCTCACCGCCCGGCGCGGGTGAGCTGTGTGCGTGGGTCGCGTACGCCCTCGCCCCGGGGAGCGGGCGCACTCTCCCGTCCGATCCCTTTCGCCCCGCGTAGCGGGGCGAGGGCCGGGGCTCGTGCTTGCCCACAGGTCTCCGCCGCCCGTCCAAGCCAGCAGAGAGGTGCGTGGCCGTCTCGCGGCCGCCGCCTCGTCGAGGCAGGGCACCGTCCGGCGACCGGCGCCAGCGAGGCGTCATTCCCCGGCCGCGGCGCCGGCCGCAAGATCGGCTCACGATGCGGTACTGCGCCGTCCGAGCGTTCACGTCGAGCCAGCGGTCTCAGCGCCCGCGCCGCACGCCCCTAAAGTGCTTCCGCTGGCGGTAGTAGGTGGAGCGCTCCGGTCCGCGCCCTTCCGGAACTGCTC
>NZ_BJTG01000014.1 GCF_013340205.1 Anaeromyxobacter diazotrophicus | reverse complement strand
CTCTTCTGCGAGCTGGCGGCCTCGGCGCGGCGGGTGGTCACGGTGGAGGAGGGGGCGCTCATGGGCGGCTTCGGCGCGGCCTGCCTGGAGGCGTTCGAGCGGGGCGGGGTGCTGCCGGGGCTCCAGGTGAAGCGGCTCGGGCTGCCGGACGCGTTCGTCACCCACGGCGACGCGGGCAAGCAGCGCGCCGAGCTCGGCTTCGACGCGGCCGGCATCGCCGCCGCCGCCCGCGAGCTCGTCGGCGACCGCGCCGCGCGCGGCGTGGCCTGAGGTGCGCAAGCAACGCATCGACCTCCTCCTGGTCGAGCAGGGGCTCGCCGCGTCCCGGACGCAGGCGCAGGCGCTCGTCATGGCGGGGGCGGTGGTGGCGGGCGAGCAGCGGGTCGACAAGCCGGGCCAGCTCGTCGACCCGGCGCTGCCCTTGCGGGTGAAGGACGACGCGGCGCCGCAGAAGTACGTCTCGCGGGGCGCGCTCAAGCTCGAGCGCGCGCTGGCGGAGTTCCCGGTCGATCCCCGCGGGAAGGTGTGCGCGGACCTCGGCGCCTCCACCGGCGGGTTCACGGATCTCCTCCTGCAGCGCGGCGCGGCCAAGGTGTTCGCGGTGGACGTGGGGTACGGGCAGCTCCACCCGCGCCTGCGCGGCGATCCCCGGGTGGTCGTCCGCGAGCGCGAGAACGCGCGCCACCTCGACGCCAGCTCCCTCGGCGGGCCGGTGGACCTCGTCACCGGCGACCTGTCGTTCATCTCGCTCCGGCTGGTGCTGCCGGCCGTGCGGGCGCTGCTCCGGCCGGGCGGCGCCGCGGTGCTGCTCGTGAAGCCGCAGTTCGAGGTGGGCAAGGGCGAGGTGGGGAAGGGGGGCGTGGTGCGCGACGACGCCCAGCGCCGGGAGGCGCTCGAGCAGGTGAAGGCGGCGGCCCGCGCGCTCGGGTTCGAGGTCACCGGCGAGGCCGAGTCGCCCATCGAAGGGCCGGCCGGGAACCGCGAGTGGCTGCTCGGGCTCGCGCTCGGGGGAGGGTAGGCCGCCCCTCGCCAGGCGCCCCCGCGCCCGCCCCGCCGACCTTGACCCAACCCAGGCGTTCTGCTACCTACACCGCTCGACATTTTCGACCCCGGCCCCGCCGGGACCCGAAAGTGGGCAGCGTGAGCGCCCACTTTTTCGTTTTTCTGGAACATGACCGCCATTGGCTCAGAGTCCGTCGCCGACCAGGCCCGCCGCCTGCTCGAGCCCGTCATCGCGCGCGAGGGCTTCGAGCTCGTCGAGGTGGAGTGGGGGCGCGAGGGGTCGAGCTGGGTGCTGCGGCTGTTCGTGGACCGGCCGGGCGGCGTCACCATCGACCACTGCCAGGAGCTGTCGCGCACCATCGAGCCCATCCTCGACGTCGAGGACTTCATCGAGCCGGCCTACGCGCTCGAGGTGAGCTCGCCCGGCCTCGACCGGCCGCTCCGGAAGCCCGCCGACTTCGAGCGCTTCGCCGGGCAGCGGGTGCAGGTGAAGACGTACGGCCCCATCGACACGCCGGCGGGGCCCCGCAAGAACTGGTCCGGCACGCTCAAGGGATTCAAGGACGGCGCCGTCGAGCTCGACGTGGACGGGACGGTGCACCGCATCCCGCACGACCGCATCGCCAAGGCGCACCTCGAGTACGACTTCGAGGCCGACCTGAAGAGGAAGGAGTAGTAGCCATGCAGCAGACCGTGAACCTGAACCTCATCCTCGACCAGGTGGCGAAGGACAAGGGCATCGAGCGCGCGACGCTCGTGGCCATCCTCGAGGAGGCCATCGCCATGGCCGCCAAGAAGCACTTCGGGATCGAGCGCAACCTCAAGGCGCACTACGACGACGAGAAGGGGCAGATCGACCTGTTCCAGGTGCTCACGATCGTCGCCGACCCCACGCCGGAGGCGCCGCTCCCTGACCCCACCAACATGATCCCGCTCGCGGTCGCGAACGAGAAGGGGATCGAGGTGGAGGTCGGCGACGAGCTCGACTTCCCCATCTACTACCGCCCCGAGGACGAGGTGGAGGCGAAGGCGCAGGACGAGCAGTGGGGCGACCTCCTCAAGCTCAAGACCTTCCGCCGCTCCTTCGGCCGCATCGCCGCCCAGACGGCGAAGCAGGTCATGATCCAGGGCACGCGCAACGCCGAGCGCGAGAACGTCTTCAACGAGTACAAGGACCGCAAGGGCGAGGTCATCACCGGCATCGTCCGGCGCTTCGAGCGCGGCAACGTCATCGTCGACCTCGGCCGGGCCGAGGCGGTGTTGCCGGTCCGCGAGCAGGTGCCGCGCGAGAGCTACCGCGCCGGCGACCGCATCCAGGCGTTCGTGCTCGACGTGCTGCGCGAGTCGAAGGGGCCGCAGATCATCCTGTCCCGCGCCTCGGTGGAGCTGCTCAAGCGGCTCTTCGAGATGGAGGTGCCGGAGATCGCCGAGGGCGTGGTGGTGATCGAGGCCGCCGCCCGCGAGCCGGGCGGGCGCGCCAAGATCGCGGTCAGCTCGCGCGACTCGGACGTCGACCCGGTCGGCGCCTGCGTCGGCATGAAGGGCAGCCGCGTGCAGGCGGTGGTCCAGGAGCTGCGCGGCGAGAAGATCGACATCGTGCCGTGGAACGACGATCCGGCCCGCTTCGTCTGCAACGCGCTGGCGCCGGCCGAGGTCTCGCGCGTCCTCATGGACGAGCAGAACCGGGCCATGGAGATCATCGTCCCCGACGATCAGCTCTCGCTCGCCATCGGGCGGCGCGGGCAGAACGTCCGGCTCGCGTCCCAGCTCACGAGCTGGAAGCTCGACATCAACAGCGAGTCGCGCGTGAAGGAGATGCGCGAGTTCGCCACCCAGAGCTTCAACGCCATCGAGATCCCCGAGAACCTGCAGGAGATGCTCTACTCCCACGGGTTCCGGAAGGCGCAGGACCTCGCCAACGCCTCCCCCGAGATGCTGACGCAGTTCCCGGGCTTCACGATGGACATGATCCCGGACCTGCAGAAGCGCGCCCGCGAGCAGGCGGTGGTGGACACCGAGGAGGAGATCCGGCTCGAGCAGGAGCGGGAGGCCGCCCGCCTGGCCGAGGCGCGCCGCCACCCCGACGAGCTCTCGCAGGACGAGCGGCTCGCCCGCGTGCGCGGCGTCGGCGAGAAGACCATCGACCAGCTCAAGCGCGCCGGGTACACCACCGTCGAGGCGATCCACAACGAGGCCGACGTCATGAAGCTCGGCGAGTCGACCGACCTCGGGGTCAAGAAGGCGCGCCAGATCAAGCACGCGGTGGGCGTCTACCTCGAGGAGGAGGCGAAGCTGCGCACGGAGCTGAACGCCGAGCGGGCGGCGGCCGGCACCGGGGGGAGTCCGGTCTAGCAGGATGCCGGAGCCGATTCGCACCTGCGTCGGCTGCGGCGTCCGGGCGCCGCAGCGCGAGCTGGTGAGGCTCCGGCTGGTGGAGGGGCGGGTGGAGGTCGACCGGCGGCGGTCCGGAGGGCGGGGCGCCTGGCTGCACGCCGACCGCGGGTGCCTGGAGCGGGCGGAGAAGCGCAGGGCCTTCGCCCGGGTCTTCAGGCGCGCCGGGGCGACCCCGGCGGCCGAGCTGCTCCGTGATGTGTTGACGGGAAGTGCCCGTAAGGATTAGGAGTGCCAGCAATGTCGAAGAAGCGGGTCCACGAGCTCGGCAAAGAGCTCAGAGAGCATGGGATCGAGCTCTCGAACACCGAGCTCGTCGATAAGCTCCACGCGCTGGGCTACACCGACGTGAAGAGCCACAGCTCGTCGCTCGAGGACGACCAGGCGGCCACTGCGCTGGAGAAGATCTTGGGCGAGAGGAAGCCGAAGCCGGCCCCCGTGAAGCCGACAGGCCCGGGGTTCGTCGTCCGCAAGCGGGCCCACGTCGAGCCGCCTCCTCCGCCCCCCGTGCAGGCGGCGCCGCCGCCGCCCGAGCCGGCGCCCGTCGAGCCTGCCGCCGAGCCGCTGGAGGCCCAGCAGGCGGAGCCGGTGGCCGCGCCCGCGCCGAGCGAGGCGCCGCTCGCCGCCTCGGCCGAGTCGCAGCCGGCCGCCGCCGCCCAGGCCGCCGAGCCGTCCCCGGCCGCGCCGCCCGCCGCGCCCCCACTCGCCGCCAGCCCGGCCGCCGGCGCCCCGCCGGCCCCCGCCGCGGGCGCGCCTGCGGCCTCGCCCGCGCCGTCGCCCTCCGCTCCACCCGCCGCCGCGCCCGCGTCCCGGCCGTCCGGCCCTCCCGCGTCGGCGCCGATGCCGATGGCGGCCGCGCCCCAGGCGCCGGCGCGGCCGGCGATCGACCCGCGCACGCTCCGCCCGACCTCCACCCAGGCGGTGGTCATCTCGCGGCCGACCGTCCCGGTCCGCCGCGTGACGCCTCCTTCGTCCTCCCGCCAGAGCTTCCCGGCGGCGCCGGGCCCGCGCGCGCTGGGCGAGGTCCGCGAGCTCAAGGTCGTCCCCGGGATGCTCGGGCGCGAGCGCGAGTTCATCGACGTCTCGAAGGACAAGAACAAGCGCGGGCGCGGGACCGGCCGCCCGGCCGACGAGGCGGCGAAGTCGCTCACCGGCAAGGAGCTGCTGGCGGCCGCCATCAACGACCGGTCGTACATCCCGATCCGCGGCAAGAAGAAGCGAGCCACCAAGAAGGGGGCGAAGACGCAGATCACCGAGAAGGCCGAGCACAAGAAGATCATCCGGGTCGAGGAGTCCATCTCGGTCTCGAACCTCTCCCAGCTCATGGGCGTCAAGGCGTCGGACCTCATCAGGAAGCTGATGCAGGCCGGCAAGATGGCGACCATCAACCAGCTCATCGACGCGGACACCGCCGCCTTCCTGGCGAGCGAGTTCGGCTACACCGTCGAGAAGAAGGGCTTCGAGGTCGAGGAGTACATCCCGGAGGTGGAGGAGGACGAGGCGAAGCTCGTCACCCGGCCGCCCGTGGTCACCGTCATGGGCCACGTCGACCACGGCAAGACCTCGCTGCTCGACGCTATCCGCCAGGCCGACGTGGCCGCCGGCGAGGCGGGCGGCATCACCCAGCACATCGGCGCCTACTCGGTGCAGACGTCGAAGGGTCCCATCACCTTCCTCGACACGCCGGGCCACGAGGCCTTCACCGCCATGCGCCAGCGCGGCGCGCAGGTGACGGACCTGGTCGTGCTGGTGGTGGCCGCCGACGACGGCGTCATGCCGCAGACGATCGAGTCGATCAAGCAGGCGAAGGCCGCGAAGGTCACGATCCTCGTCGCCATCAACAAGATCGACAAGCCGGGCGCGACGCCCGAGCGCGTCATGCAGCAGCTCAACGAGTACGAGCTCGTGCCCGAGCAGTGGGGCGGCACGACCATCATGCTGCCCGTCTCGGCCCGCACCAAGCAGGGCATCCCGGAGCTGCTCGAGTACATCGCGCTGCAGGCCGAGGTGCTGGAGCTCAAGGCGAACCCGGAGAAGCTCGCCAAGGGCGTCGTCATCGAGGCCAAGCTGGAGAAGGGCCGCGGCCCGGTCGCCACCGTGCTGGTGCAGGAGGGCACGCTCCGCACCGGCGACGCCCTGGTCACCGGCGCCGAGTACGGCCGCGTCCGCGCCATGATGAACGAGCGCGGCGAGCAGGTGAAGGCGGTCTCCCCGGGCTATCCGGTCGAGGTGCTCGGCCTCTCGGGCGTCCCCACCGCCGGCGACGAGTTCGACGTGGTGGAGGACGAGAAGGCCGCCAAGGAGGTCGCCGAGCACCGCGCCGAGAAGGCGCGCCAGAAGGAGCTCGGGTCGGTCAAGAAGGCGACCCTCGAGGACCTCTTCGCCAAGGCCAAGACCGGCGGGCAGAAGGAGCTCAACGTCGTCGTCAAGGCGGACGTGCAGGGCTCGGCCGAGGCGGTCTCGACGGCGCTGCAGCGGCTCGCCACCAAGAAGGTGGGGGTGAAGGTCCTCACCTCGGGCGTGGGCGTCATCACCGAGTCCGACGTGCTCACCGCCGCCGCCGGCAAGGCCATCATCGTCGGCTTCAACACGAAGCCCGAGACGAAGGTCGATCAGATCGCGAGCCAGCAGGGCGTCACCATCAAGCTCTTCTCCATCATCTACGAGGCGGTCGACGCCGTCCGCGAGGACATGGTCGGGCTGCTCGAGCCCATCATCAAGGAGAAGCCGCTCGGCAAGGCCGAGGTGCGCCAGGTCTTCAACATCACCCGCGTCGGCGTCATCGCCGGCTCGGCCGTGACCGAGGGCGTCATCCGCCGCAACGCCATGTGCCGCGTGGTGCGCGACCGCAAGGTCGTCCACACCGGCAAGATCGGCTCGCTGAAGCGCCTCAAGGACGACGTCCGCGAGGTGGCGCAGGGGCTCGAGTGCGGCATCGGCGTGGACGGCTTCGAGGCCTTCAAGCCGGGCGACGTCGTCGAGGCCTACGAGCAGGAGTCGATCCGCCCCTCGCTGGATTAGCGCGGCGCGGGCGGTTAGCTTTCGAGGGGCGGCTGGCACGCACCGGCCGCCCCTCTCCTCATGTTCGTCGGCGTCCTCAGACTCACCCTCCACCTGCCCGAGCCGGGGTCGCTCAAGTCGAAGCGGCACCTGCTCCGCTCCGCCCTCGACCGGGTGAAGGCGAAGTTCAACGTCTCGATCGCCGAGGTGGCGGAGAACGATCTCTGGCAGCGCAGCGTGGTCGGCGTCTGCGCCGTCGGCAACGACCACGCGTTCGTGAACGAGGCGCTCGACAAGGTGGCCGACTTCGTGGGCTCGATGCACGGCGGCCAGCTGCAGGTGCTCGACCGCGTCATCGCCATCGAGACCTTCCCCGACGGCCTGGGCGAGGGCGGCGAGAGCGGGCGGACGCTGGCGGACGTCCAGGGTTGGGAAGACGACGCTCAGAAGGAGGAGGACCCATGAGCACGCACGATCGCGCCGCCCGGGTGGCGCACGAGTTCCAGCGCGAGCTGGGGGCGCTGCTGGCGCGCGGCCTCAAGGACCCGCGCATCACCGGCTTCATCACCGTCACCGGCGCCAAGATGCCGCCGGACCTGAAGGACATCACCGTCTACGTCTCCATCCATGGGGACGACGCGACGCGCGAGCAGACGCTGGAGGGCCTGCGCGCGGCGGCCGGGTACCTGCAGCGCGAGGTGGGGCGCCAGCTCCGCCTCCGCTACACGCCGCACCTGCGCTTCGCCTACGACGGCAGCGTGGCCGAGGGCGACAAGATCGAGCGGCTGCTCAAGTCCATCCACGACGGGGAGAAGTCGTCGTAGGCCGGGGGCGCGTCCCCCGCCGCGACCGCCTGCGCATGCCCGCTCCCTCCGGCCTCCTCGTCGTCGACAAGCCCGCCGGCCCCACCTCCTTCGACGTGGTGGCGCGGGTGCGGCGGCTCCTCCGCGCCGAGAAGGCCGGGCACACCGGCACGCTCGACCCGCTCGCCACCGGCGTCCTGGCGGTGTGCCTGGGCGAGGCGGTGAAGCTGCAGCAGTGGCTCACCGACGGCGACAAGGGGTACGAGGCGCTGGTCGCCTTCGGCGCGGCCACCTCCACCGAGGACGCGGAGGGCGAGGTCGTCGCGCGCGGCGACCCGGCGGCGCTGGACGAGGGCGCGATCCGCGCCGCCCTGCCGCGCTTCCTGGGCGAGATCGACCAGGTGCCGCCCATGTACTCCGCGGTGCGCGTGGGCGGGCGCCGGCTCCACGAGGCGGCGCGGGCCGGGGAGGCGGTGGAGCGCGCCCCGCGCCGGGTGCGCGTCGACGCGTTCGACCTCCTCGCGCTCGGGCCGGTCGAGGGCGGGCTGCGCCGGGCGCGCCTCGCCGTCCGGTGCGGGAAGGGGACCTACGTGCGCACCCTGGCCGCCGACCTGGGGGTGGCGCTCGGCGTGCCGGCCCACCTGGCCGCGCTGCGCCGCGTCGCGGCGGGCCCCTTCACCCTCGACGACGCGATCCCGCTGGCGGAGCTGGAGCGGCTCCACGCGGCCGACCCGGCGGCGGCCGCCGCCCGGGTCCTGCCGCTCGAGGCGGCGCTCCGGGGCTGGCCCACCGTCCAGCTCTCGGCGGGGGAGGCGCGTGACCTCGGCCACGGCAAGCAGCTCGCCCTGCCGGCGGCGCCCGCCGGGTTGTGCGGCGCGCTCACCCCGGCGGGCGCCCTCCTGGCGGTGTGCGTGGGCCAGGGGGGGGTGCTCCGGCCGGTCCGCGTGCTCGCCGCCATCCGTTGACGGCTCCTCGGGAATCCACTATCACACCCCCTCCACCCGTCTACGGTCGCCCGTGGCGCACGCCTTCGCCCCCGCGGCGGTGACGGAATCGACGACAGGAGCAGCAACTATGGCGCTGTTGCAGGACAAGAAGACCGAGCTCGTCTCCAAGTACCGGCGGCACGACAAGGACACGGGCTCGCCCGAGGTCCAGGTGGCGATCCTCAGCGAGCGCATCACCTACCTCACCGAGCACTTCAAGACGCACAAGAAGGACCACCACTCGCGCCGCGGGCTCCTCAAGCTCGTCGGCCAGCGCCGCCGGCTGCTCGACTACCTCAGGACGGTCGACCAGAACCGGTACAAGACGCTCATCGACCAGCTCGGCATCCGGAAGTAACCGGAGCCACGGCGCCTCGGCCCCTCGGGGCCGGGGCGCTCGCGCTTCGGCGGCAGTGAACGCAGCACCCGCGACGGCGGGTCCCGGGGTGCTTCCGTTTCCGACTGGACGGCTCCTGCTTCGAGCAGGAGCGGCCCCGTCAGGAACCGAAGCTCCTCGGCCCGCAAGCTGAAGTCAGCGCCGGCGCGGGCCACGAACGCCGCGGTCGCCCTCGGGGCGGCCGCGCGGCTCTCAGGAGGAGCTCCAGAATGACTCCCATCCAGCAGCGAGTGCAGTGCGGCGGCAAGGAGATCTTGCTCGAGACGGGCAAGATCGCGAAGCAGGCGGACGGCGCGGTGTGGGTCCGCATGGGCGACTCGATCGTCCTCGTGACGGTCGTCTCGGCCAAGGAGAAGAAGGAGGGGATCGACTTCTTCCCCCTCACCGTCGACTACCAGGAGAAGCTCTTCGCGGCCGGCAAGGTGCCCGGCAGCTTCTTCCGCCGCGAGGGCCGGCCGACCGAGAAGGAGACGCTCGTCTCCCGCATCGTCGACCGCTCCTGCCGCCCGCTCTTCCCCGAGGGCTACTCGAACGAGACGCAGATCATCGCCAGCGTCGTCTCCTTCGACCAGGAGAACGACACCGACGTCCTGGCGCTGACCGGCGCCTCGACCGCGCTGCAGATCTCGGACGTCCCGTTCAACGGCCCCATCGCCGGCGTGCGCGTGGCGCGCGTGGGCGGGCAGCTGGTCGCGAACCCGACGCTCGCGCAGCGGGCCTCGGCGGACCTCGACATCGTGATGGCCGCCTCGGCGGACGCCATCGTGATGGTGGAGGGCGGCGCGCAGGAGGTCTCCGAGGCGGTCATGATCGACGCCCTGCTCTTCGGGCAGGCGGCGGTGCAGGACCTCCTGAAGGCCCAGCAGCGGCTGGCCGAGGCCAAGGGCGCGAAGGCGAAGCGCGCCTTCGAGCCGCCCAAGAACGACGTCGAGCTGCGCGCGAAGGTGCGCTCGCTCACCTGGGAGAAGGTCCGCGAGGCTTACGGCCGCAACGAGAAGCACGATCGCTACGGCCGGCTCTCGGAGATCAAGAAGGAGCTCCTCGAGGCCCTCAAGGCGGAGGCCAGCGGCGACGCGGCGAAGCTCGCGACCCTCGCGCTCCGCGAGAAGGAGATCAAGGGCTACTACGAGGACGTCAAGTACGAGTACATGCGGAAGATGATCACCGACGAGCGGCGCCGCATCGGCGGCCGCGGCGAGCGTGACATCCGCAAGATCACCTGCGAGGTGGGGCTGCTGCCCCGCGTCCACGGCTCCGCCCTCTTCACCCGCGGCGAGACGCAGGCGCTGGTGGCGACCACCCTCGGCACCGCCGAGGACGAGCAGCGGGTCGAGCAGCTCACCGGCATGATCTTCAAGAAGTTCATGCTGCACTACAACTTCCCGCCCTTCAGCGTGGGCGAGGTGAAGTTCCTCCGCAGCCCGGGCCGCCGCGAGATCGGCCACGGGGCGCTCGCCGAGCGCGCGCTGCGGCACGTCATGCCGGCCGAGGACAAGTTCCCGTACACGGTCCGCATCGTCTCCGACATCATGGAGTCGAACGGCTCCTCCTCGATGGCCTCCGTCTGCGGCGGCTGCCTCTCGCTCATGGACGCCGGCGTGCCCATCAAGGCGCCGGTGGCCGGCATCGCGATGGGCCTCATCAAGGAGGGCGAGAAGATCGCCATCCTCTCCGACATCCTCGGGGACGAGGACCACCTCGGCGACATGGACTTCAAGGTGTGCGGCACCGAGGCCGGCATCACCTCGATCCAGATGGACATCAAGATCGGCGGCGTGACCCGGGAGATCCTCGAGCGGGCCCTGTCGCAGGCGGCCGAGGGGCGCAAGCACATCCTGGGCGAGATGCTGAAGTCGATCCAGGCGCCGCGCGCCGACGTCAGCGCCTACGCGCCGCGCATCACCACCATCAAGATCCGCCCCGAGCGCATCAAGGACGTCATCGGGCCCGGCGGCAAGGTGATCAAGGAGATCACCGCCCAGACCGGCTGCGCCATCAACATCGAGGACGACGGCTCCATCTCCATCGCCAGCTCCGACCAGGAGCGGGTGGCCGCCGCCATCAAGCGCATCCGCGACCTGACGCAGGAGGCGGAGGTGGGGAAGACCTACCTCGGCACCGTGCGGAAGATCGCCGAGTTCGGCGCGTTCGTGGAGATCTTCCCCGGCACCGACGGCCTCATCCACATCTCGGAGCTCTCCGACAAGCGGGTGAAGAGCGTCTCCGACGTCCTCTCCGAGGGCGAGGAGGTGCTGGTGAAGGTCATCTCCGTCGACCGGGCGGGCAAGATCCGGCTCTCGCGCAAGGAGGCCCTGGCCGACGCGGCCAAGAAGGCCGAGGGCGCGGGCGGCGGGTCGACCCAGGCCTGAGCGTGGCGCCGGTGCTCAAGCTGCGGCGGGTCGCGCACCGCGGCCCGCCGCTCGAGCTGCCGGGGTACCACAGCGCCGGCGCGGCCGGGCTCGACCTGCGCGCCGACGAGGCGTGCACGCTCGCGCCCGGCGAGCGCCGGCTGGTCCCCACCGGCCTGGCGCTCGAGCTGCCGCCGGGCCACGAGGGCCAGGTGCGGCCGCGCTCGGGGCTCGCGCTCAAGCACGGCATCGGGATGGTGAACGCGCCCGGCACCGTGGACCAGGACTACCGGGGCGAGGTGGGGGTCCTCCTCGTCAACCTGGGCCAGCTGCCGTTCGAGGTGAAGCGCGGCGAGCGCATCGCCCAGCTGGTGGTGGCGCCCGTGGTCCAGGTGCAGGTGGAGCTCGCCGAGGAGCTGTCCGACACGGGCCGCGGCGCCGGCGGGTTCGGCTCCACCGGCCGATAGCAGAGGGGCTGTCGCCATGATTCCTCGCTACACGCGCCCCGAGATGGCGCGCATCTGGTCCCCCGAGCGGCGCTACCGCATCTGGCTCGACGTCGAGCTGGCGGCCTGCGAGGCGATGGTGCGCCTGGGGCAGGTCCCGGCCGAGGACTACGGCCAGCTCGAGCGGACCTTCGCCCGCTACGAGCTCACCCCGGCCGACGTGGCGCGCATCGACGAGATCGAGCGCACCACCAAGCACGACGTCATCGCCTTCCTCACCTTCCTGGAGGAGCGGGGCGGTCTGCCGGCGCGGCACCTGCACAAGGGGATGACCTCCTCGGACGTGCTCGACACCACCCTGGCGGTGCAGCTCTCCGAGGCGACGGTGCTGGTGCTGGCCGGCGTCGATCGCGTCCGGGCGGCGCTCAAGAAGCGCGCCTTCGAGCACAAGACCACCGCCATGATGGGCCGCAGCCACGGCATCCACGCCGAGCCCATCACCTTCGGGCTCAAGCTGGCCGGCTGGTGGGACGCGTGGGGCCGCCGCCGCGAGGCCATCGAGCGCGCTGGCCGCACGGTGGCGGTGGGCAAGATCTCGGGGGCGGTCGGCACGTTCGCGAACGTCGATCCCCGCGTCGAGGCGTTCGTGATGGAGAAGCTGGGCCTCGCCGGCGCGGAGGGCGCGGCGACCCAGATCGTGAACCGGGACCGCCACGCCGAGCTGTTCTGCGCCTTCGCGGTGGCGGCCGGCACGCTCGAGCAGCAGGCCACCGAGGTCCGGCACCTGCAGCGCACCGAGGTGCGCGAGGCGGAGGAGCCCTTCACGGCCGGGCAGAAGGGGTCCTCGGCCATGCCGCACAAGCGCAACCCCATCCTCTCCGAGAACCTGACCGGCCTGGCCCGCCTCATCCGCTCCTACGCGCTGGCCTCGCTGGAGGACGTGGCGCTCTGGCACGAGCGCGACATCAGCCACTCCTCGGTGGAGCGCGTCATCGGCCCCGACGCCACCCTGGCCCTCGACTTCGGGCTGAACCGCTTCGCCGGCATGATGGAGGGGCTGCGCGTCTACCCGGAGCGCATGCTGCAGAACCTCGAGCTCACCGGCGGCCTCCAGGAGGCGCAGCGGGTGCTGCTGGCGCTGGTGGGCAAGGGCGTCCCGCGCCAGGAGGCGTACGTCTACGTCCAGCGGAACGCGATGAAGGTCTGGGAGGAGAAGGTCGACTTCCGGACCGCGCTGGAGCGCGATCCGGACGTGTCGCGGATCCTGACCGGCGGCGAGATCGGGGCCTGCTTCGCGCTCGACTACCACCTGAAGCACGTGGACACGATCTTCGCCCGCGTGTTCGGCGCGTAGCCGGGCGGCGCTACAGGTAGCCCTTCGCCTTCAGGTTCTTCTCGATCCGCGCCGCGACGCTGCCCACCTGCGACTCGAACGCGGTCCCGGTGAGGCGCTCGAAGGCCTCGATGTACTTCTGGGCGAGCATGACCCGCACGTCGTCGCTGAGCGGCGGCGGCTGGCCGTGGCCGGAGAAGCCGTGCTCCTTGATGAGCCACTGGCGGATGTTCTCCTTGTCGAGCATCTCCTGCTCGGCGCCGCGCGCGAACCGCTCCTCGTACCCCTCCGCCACCCAGTAGCGCGAGCTGTCCGGCGTGTGGATCTCGTCGATGACGACGAGCTTGCCGTCGGCGAGCCCCATCTCGTACTTCGTGTCGACGAGGATGAGGCCGCGGCTGGCGGCCCACTCCTGGCCGCGCTGGAAGAGGCGGTGCGCGATGGCGGTCGCCTCGCGCCAGACCTCGGGCGCCACCAGGCCCTGCTTCAGGATCTCCGCCTCGCTGATGGGCTCGTCGTGCTTGCCGTACTCGGCCTTGGTGGAGGGGGTGATGATGGGCTGGTCGAAGCGCTGGTCCTTCTTGAGCCCCTTCGGCCAGGCGATGCCGTAGGCGCCCGCCTTGCCCGCCTGGTAGTCGCGCCAGAGCGAGCCGGTGATGTAGCCCCGGATGACGATCTCGACCGGCAGCGCCTTGGCCCGCTTCACCACCATCACGCTCGGATCCGGCGCGTCGATGAGGTGGGTGGGCGCGAGGTCCTTCACCTTGTCGAACCAGAACAGGGTGAGCCGCGACAGCACCTCCCCCTTGAACGGGATGGTGCCGAGCACGTGGTCGAAGGCGGACACGCGATCGGTCGTGATCATGACGATGCGGTCGCCGCGGGAGTAGTTGTCGCGCACCTTCCCGCGGTAGAGCTCGCCCAGCCCGGGGAGGTCGAGCTGCCGCAGGGTGGACGGGAGCTGCGCGCGGATGGAGGACTCGGGGATCATGGGCGCCTCGTGTAGCATCCCCGCGCCGGCGGGGAGCGGGCCGATTGTAGCGAGGGACGCGATTTGAATCTCGACAACGTTTCGTTCGTGCTGCACCGCCCGTCCTCGGCCGAGAACATCGGCGCCGTGGCCCGCGCCATGAAGAACTTCGGGCTCTCCCGGCTCGCCATCGTGGCGCCGCCCTCCTGGACCGGCCTGCCCCGGGGCGGGGGCCCCCTCGGCGCCCGGGAGGAGGTGCTCCTGCGGGCGCGCAAGACCGCGCGGCGGGCCGCCGACGTGCTGGAGGGCGCCGCCATCCACGCCGACGCGCGGGCCGCGCTCGCGGGCGCCACGTGGACCTGCGGCACCACCTCGCGGACGGTGGAGGGGCGGGCGCCCATCTCGCCCCGCGCCCTGGCGGCGGAGGTGGCCGCCCGCAGCGCGCGCGGTCCGGTCGCGATCCTGTTCGGGGAGGAGCGGCGCGGGCTGTCCGACGCCGAGCTGGAGCTCTGCCAGGCGGCCTGCACCATCCCGACGCTCGCGGCCTACGACTCGATGAACCTGGCCATGGCCGCGGCGGTGCTCGCGTACGAGCTCAGGCTCGCCTCGCCCGGGCTAGGCGCGGCGGGGGAGGACGCGGCGGAGCCGGTCGAGCGGCGCCCGGCCCAGCACGCGACGGTGGAGGCGCTCTGGGCGCGCCTCGGGAGCGTGCTCGGGGCGGCGGGGTACCTGAACCCGCAGAACCCCGAGCACATCCTGGCCGAGTGGCGCCGCCTGCTCGCGCGCGCGGAGCCGACGCAGCGCGAGATCGAGCTGCTCCTCGCGGCGGCGAGGGCGCTCGAGCGAAAGCTGAAGCTGGGGTGAGCGGCACGGCGGGGGACGAGCCCCGCGCTCGCTCAGCTCGCGGCCGGGGCTTCGGCCGCGGGGGCGGCGGAGAGCTTGGCGCTCTTCCGGCTCGCCTTCCAGGCGTCGAAGTGCTCCTGGCACAGGCCGTGGGCGGCGACCTTCTTCTTGCAGGCTTCCTTGCCGCAGGTCTCGTAGCGCGGCGCGCCGAGGCCGGGCTTCTTCTCGAGCTCCCCGCGGCGCCACTTCTTGTAGTGGAAGAAGCAGAGCCCCTTCGCGCGGTAGCCGCGCTTGCAGCCCTCGATCTGGCAGCTCTTCTTGCCGCCACCCTTGGGCGCCGGCGCCGTCTTCTTGGTCTTCGCAGTCTCGGCCATGGCTCTCTCGAAAAGGCGACCGCGCCCGGAGAACGGGCGCGGGGGTCGCTAGATAACCCGACCTCGGCGAGGAGCGCAAGCCGTGCGTGCGCCGGGGGGCCGGCTACTCGTCGAGCGCGCCCGAGGCCGACCCCGTCCCGGTGACCGCGCCGTCCTCGGCGGCGTCCGGCAGCGGCCCCAGCTCGACGTGCAGCGAGCGCTCGTCGGGGCCCCGGCGGACCTGCAGCGCCACGCTGCGCCCCACGCCGGCGGTGGCGACGTACCAGCGCAGGCGGGCAGCGGTGGCCACGCTGCGCCCCTCGAACCCGGTGATGACGTCCCCGACCTTCAGGCCGCTCGCGGCCGCCGGCCCGCCGGTCACGACCCCGGTCACCACCACCTCGCGCGGGCGCGCGGCGCGGCCCGCCGCCGGCCGGAGCTCGCGCACCGAGACCCCGAGCCAGCTCCGCACCACCCGGCCGTGGTCGCGGAGCTGCGCCAGGATCTCCTTCGCCATGTTGATGGGGACGGCGAACCCGATGCCCTGGCCGCTCGCGTTGATGGCGGTCGCGATGCCGACCACCTCGCCCCGCAGGTTGAGCAGCGGCCCGCCCGAGTTGCCCGGGTTGATCGACGCGTCGGTCTGGATGAAGTCGTAGTAGCCGTCACGTCCCGAGGGGACGACGTCGGAGCGGCCGGTGTGGCTCACGATCCCGACGGTGACGGTGTGGGCCAGGCCGAAGGGGTTGCCCACCACCATCAGCCACTCCGCGATCTGGAGCCGATCCGAGTCGCCCAGGGGCAGCGCGGGGAGCGCCCGCCCGGCCGACACCTCGACGAGCGCCACGTCGCTGGCGGGGTCCTTCCCCACCACGCGCCCGGGGAGCCGCTCCCCGTCCTCGCCCACCTCGACCTCGACGCGCGCGGCGCCCTCGACCACGTGGGCGTTGGTGAGGATGAGGCCCGAGGGGTCGATGACGAAGCCGCTGGCGAGCCCCCGGCGCGGGGCGTCGCCGCGGAAGTGGTCGAAGACGTCCTTGAGCGGATCGCCGGGCGCGGGGTCGCGCTCGCCCTGGACCGTCACGATGCCGACCACCGCCGGCAGCGCCGCCTGGGCCAGCCGCGTCAGCTCGGGCAGCGCGCGGCCCGCGACCTCCGGCGGAGGAGCGGGCGGGGCGGCGGCCGTGCGCCCGGCGAGGAGGAGAGCCGCCGCAGCCGCCGTGAACCCGATGCCGCCCGGACGCCGCATCTCCCGCACCCCCGCCGCTCAAGGTGAGCGCGGCCGCGGGCGTCCACAAGGCGCGGGACCTGGCTGGCGCTACCGCGCCGCCCGCTCGGCGACGACGCGGTCGAGGGCGGCGCGGTCCGCCTCGGTGTGGTGCTCGGTGGGCACCGCGGGCCGCGCCGCGCGCGCCACCGGCCGGGAGGCCCGGGGGGGCCTCGGCCGCGCCGCCGGGCGCGGCGGCTCCGGCGCGAGCCCCATCGCCACCTTCGCCTCCGCCAGGGAGCGGTCGGCGAAGGTCGAGGCGTCCGGCGCGGCGCGCCAGCGATCGAGGACCGTGCGCCCGCGCACCGGGACGAAGGCGGCGGCCGCCGCGAGCGCGGCGCACAGGAAGAGCCCGAAGAGCACCCTCAGCATGCCGCGAGCGTGCCACCGCCCGCGGGCGCCGGCCAGTTTTCGGAAAGCGCGGCCGCCCGGGCGCGGTCAGTCCATCAGCCCCTCGTCGCGCGCGGCCCTCCCCAGCTTCTCCTTGAGCCGCTCGAACCGCTTGCGCAGGGCGGCCTCGCTCGGCGCGGGGCGCCCGTCCTCGGCCAGCACCAGCGCCACCTCGCGCCACGGCAGGTCGCGGTCGACCCGCAGGATGAGCAGCGTCTGCTCCTCGGGGGCGAGCCGCGCGCGCAGCGCGGACATGCGGTCGGCGCGCCGCGCCTCGTCGCCGAGGGTGGTGAGGACCTCGGCCGCGAGCGCCGACGCCTCGCGCGTCTCCAGGCGGCGCCCGCGCTGCCGGTAGGGGTCGCGCGCCCAGCGGGCGCTGGCGTGCCAGGCGATGCGGTAGGCCCAGCCGCGCAGGGAGGCGTCGCCGCGGAACCCGGGCAGCCCCTTCCACAGGTCCTCGGCGAACTGCGCGAACACCTCCCGCGCGTCCCCGTCGTTCCGGAGCAGGGAGACGAGGTAGGCGAGCACCTGCGGGCCGAGCTCGCGGAGGGCGAGCGCGGTCGCGTCCCGGGCCCGGCCTTCGGCCACCAGCGCCTGCACGCGCGCCTCGAGGGTCATGGCGGGGGGCATGGTAGCGAGGGCGGCCGGGCCGGCGCGAGCGGCTTTCACGCGGCTCCGAGCGCCGCCGCCAGCTCCGCCGCGCTGCGGGCCGGCGAGGGCGCCCCGGCGGCCGCGAGGCGCTCCGGCGCCACGAGCCCCCAGCCCACCGCCACGAAGCGCAGCGGGACGGCGCGGGCCAGGGCGAGGTCGACCAGGCTGTCCCCCACCAGCACCGCCTCCGCCGGCGCGACGCCCCGGCGCGCGAGCAGGGCGCGCGTCCCCTCGGGCGACGGCTTGCGCGGCGCCTCGTCGCCGCCCAGCACCTCGACGAACCGCTCCGCCACCCCGAGCCCCTCCAGGATCCGGCGCGCGAGCCGCCCGGGCTTGTTGGTGTGCACGGCCAGCGGGAAGGGGAGCGCGGCCAGGAGCTCGCGCAGCCCGGGGTAGAGCACCGTGTGGTCGAGGAGGTGCACCTGGTAGTGCTCCCACCAGGCGGCGAGCGCCGCCTCGCGCAGCTCGACCCGGGGCGCCACCGCGCGCTCCACCAGCAGCGCCGCGCCCTCGCCGACGAAGCTCGACACCTCCTCCAGCGAGCGCTCGGGGAGCCCGAGCGCCCGCAGCGCGTGGTTCACCGCCAGGCAGAGGTCGAGCCGGGAGTCGACCAGGGTGCCGTCGAGGTCGAAGACCGCGAGGCGGATCACGGGCCCCGCCTCTCGCGCTCGCCGTCGGGCTGGGCCGCGCCGGGCGCGCCCGCCTCGAGGATGGTGAACTCGACGCGGCGGTTCTTGGCTCGGCCCAGCGCGGTCGCGTTGGAGGCGAGCGGCCGCTCGAACCCGAACCCCTGGGAGCCGAGGCGGCCCGCGGCGACGCCCCGCTCGACGAGCGCGCGCACGACCGCGCGCGCCCGGCGGGCCGAGAGGTCCTGGTTGTAGGCGCGGCCGCCCACGTTGTCGGTGTGGCCGTCCACACGCACGCGGCGCAGCTCGGGGTGCGCCAGCAGCGCGCGGGCCACCTCGTCGAGGATGGGGAAGGACTCGCGCCGGAGCGTGTCCCGGCCGGTCTCGAAGGTGATGGCGTCGCGGAGCGCGATCCGGCTGCGCTCGACCTCGACCTCGACCAGCGGGGCGCCGGCGGCCGGCGGGCAGCCGTCGCTCTGGGCCGGGCCCGGCTGGTCGGGGCAGCGATCGTCGAGGTCGGGCACGCCGTCGCCGTCGCGGTCCGGGCAGCCCTCCAGCTCGGCCGGGCCGGGCTGGTCGGGGCAGCGATCCTCCGCGTCGGGCACGCCGTCGCCGTCCCGGTCGCCCGGGCGGCCGGCGCCTTCGCGCTCCGCGGCGGCGAGGCGCTCCCAGCGCAGCCCGGCGAAGACCCGGAACGACTCGCGCCCGTAGCCGGCGTCGCCGAACCAGGCGAGGCCGGTGCCGGCGCCGACGTCGACCGCGAAGTCGCGCCAGACCCGGGCGCGCACGCCGGCGCGGACCGAGAGCGGCGCCCGGGCGCGGTCGCTCGACAGGTCGAGCGCGCGCGGGAGCTGGCCGGAGAGGTCCGCCACCGCGCGCCACGAGGTGAGCCGCCCGAGCGGCGGCAGCGCCGTGGAGGCGCCGAGCCCGTAGGTGATCCCGTCGCTCGCCACGAGCTGCAGGTACTGCCCGCTCTTGCGGAACAGGTAGCCCACCGAGGCGTCGAGCCTGACCGGGCCCAGGGCGCGGCCCGCCAGGAGCTGCGGGTTCACCGCGAGGCCGTCGGAGAGGAAGGCGCGGCCGTCGCCGGTCGGGAGCCGGAGGTCGACCAGCGCCGCCAGGTCGAGCGGCAGGACGCGGGGCAGCGGCGCCTTGGCGAGCAGCCGCAGGTCGCCGAAGGCGGTGGCCGCGATCGGATCGACGAGTGGCCCGGTCACGCCGCGGGAGGTGAGCAGGTCGAGGTGGGAGCGCTGCCAGGCGGCGAAGGGCAGGTCGGCCCCGAGCTCGACGGCGCCCAGCGACCAGCTCCCGAGCGCGTGCAGCGCGACGCGATCGGCGAGCAGATCCCCGAGCCGCGCGTCGCCCTGCTTGGCGGCGAGCAGGCCGTGGACCCAGTCCACGAGCAGCTCGGCGTGCGCGGCGCCGGCCGGCGCGGGGGCGGCGGTCTCGACGGCGAAGGCGCCGTCGGCCAGCGCGGCCGGGCGGGAGGGGTCCGCGTCGAAGCCGCGGCGCGTGGGGTCGTCGGCGCGCGCGCTGGCGGCGGCGGCGAGGGCGGCGAGCAGGGCCAGTCGGCGCATGAGCGCGACTGTAGATCACACGTGGGCGGTGGCAAGCGCCGCGTCGCGCGCCGCCCCCGCCCGCCTTTGCACGACGCGTACGAGCGCGTCGCACACCGCCGGGTCGATCTGGCTGCCGCGCAGCCGCTCCAGCACCGCCACCGCCGCCGCGCCGGGCAGCGCCTGCTGGTAGGGGCGGACGGAGGTGCAGGCGTCGAAGGTGTCCACCGCGTTCACGATGCGCGCGACGAGCGGGATGGCCTCGCCGGCCAGGCGGTCGGGGTAGCCGCCGCCGTCCCACCGCTCGTGGTGGTTGCGCACCGCCGGCGCCGCCGCCTCGAGGAACGCCACGCCGCGCAGGATCTCCGCGCCGATGGCCGGGTGCGCGCGCATCAGCTCCTGCTCCGCGGGCGCCAGCTGGCCGGCCTTGTGGAGGATGGCCTCCGGGATCCCGATCTTCCCCACGTCGTGGAGGAGCCCGCCGTAGGCGAGCGCCTTCAGCGCGGGCTCGTCGAGACGGAGCTCCCGGCCCACCTCGACCGCCAGCTCCGCCACCCGGTCGCTGTGGCCGCGCGTCGAGGGGTCCTTGGCGTCGATGGCGGAGGCGAGGCTGCGCAGCGTGGCGAGGTACCCCGCCTCCAGCGCGGCGATGAGCGCCCGGTTCTCGCGGTCGTAGCTCGCGAGCTCGCGCGACATGTGGTTGAAGGTGTACGCGAGCTCGCCGATCTCGTTGCGGACGGTGACCGTCACCTGGCGGCCGAAGCGCCCGCGCGCGATGTCGAGGGCGCCGCGCACGCACTCCGAGACCGGGCGCGCCAGCCGCCGCGCGAACCAGGCGGAGAGCGGGAGCGCCACCGCCAGCGCGGCCGCGAGCCCGAGCGCCGCCGCCCGGAGGGTGACCGTCGCGTGCGCCTCGCGCAGCAGGACGAAGCCCAGCACGACCGACGGCACCACCGCGGCCGCCAGCATGAGCAGGAGGGTCGAGCGGAAGAGCCGCATCCGGGTCAGGGGCGGGTCGCCCGCTCGAGGGCCCTGGCGATGTCGCGCCGCCGGAAGGGCTTCTCCAGGATGATCGCGGGCGACTGGACGTCCTCCAGCTCGCGGATCGAGCTGTCGCTGATGGCCGTCAGCAGCACCACCGGCATCGCGAGCCCCCGCTCGCGCATCGCCTTGAGCGCGTCGAGGCCCGACAGCTTCGGCATGAGGAAGTCGAGGATGGCCGCGTCCGGCTGCTCGCGCACGGCCAGCTCGACGGCCTCGGCGCCGTTGGCCGCGGCCACCACCGCGTGGCCGAGGTCGACCAGCATGTCGCCCAGGAGCGCCCGGATGGTCTGATCGTCGTCGGCGATGAGGACCTTCATCCCACGCTCCCCGCGGTGCGCCCGGAGGATAGCACCCCCGCCCCGCGAAGCCCGGGCGTGGGTGCGGCCCATTCGCTCAAGGTCCGAGGCCCACCCACACGCTGCCGTCCGAGAACACCTCGCGCTTCCAGATCGGCACCTCGTGCTTGAGCCGCTCGATGGCGGCCTCGCAGGCCCGGAACGCCGGGGTGCGGTGCGGCGCGGCGCAGGCGATGACCACCGCCGCCTCGCCCGGCCCGAGGTGGCCGACCCGGTGGACGATGGCGACCGCGGCGCCGTGCTCCCGCTCGACCTCGTCCGCCACCCGCTGCAGCGTCCGCTCCGCCATGGGCAGGTAGGCCTCGTACTCGAGCCGCACCACCGGGCGGCCCTGCGTCTCGCCCCGCACGTCGCCCTCGAAGGTCACCACCGCGCCGCGGCCGGGGCCGCGGACCGCCTCCACCGCCTCGTCGAGCGCGAGCGGACGCTCCACCACCCGGCAGCGCGGCGCTCCGCCCGACACCGGCGGGATGACCGCGACCTCGGCGCCGTCCGGCACCGGCTCGGCATCGGACGCCATCTCCTGATTGACGGCCAGCCGGCAGCGCGGCAGGACGCGCGCGAGCGCCGGATGGCGCGCCGTGAGCGCCCGGCGCAGGTCGGCGACGGTGCCCGCGGGGAGGTCCAGCGCCTCGCGAGCCAGCCCGGCGGCCTCACGCGCGCCGGCGAAGTAGAGGACGGTCAGGGGCACGCCGCACTCCTTAACACGCCTTCGGCGCCGCCGCCCCGGGTCGGGGGCGCGGCGAGGCCACCTCGCGGCGCCTCACGCCCGGGTGGCCTGCGCCACCCAGCGCGACACCTGGCCGGCCGCCTCCGGCGCCGTCGGCGCGAACCGGGCCACCTCGGCCCCCCGCGCGAAGAGCACCACCGTCGGCGCCTGGCGGACGCGGTACGCCGCCGTGGCCGCCGGCTCGCCCGCCGTGTCCACGCGCAGGCACACCAGCTCGCCCGCGCGCGCGCTCGCCACCTCGGCCAGGCAGGAGGCGCGCGCGCCCGGCGCCGCGAAGTCGACCAGGACCGGGGCCGGAGAGGAGGCGATGAGCGTCACCAGGGCCGCCGCGTCGACGTGCTGGGGCGCGCCGCTCGTGTCGAGGGCCGCGCGGCAGCGCTCGCACCGCGCCCCGGCGCCGGCGGCGCTCCGGTTCACCGCGCCGCAGGCGGCGCAGCGGTAGATGCCCATCGGCGGATCCCCCCGCGAGGAGACGACCCCGGAAGGATACCACGCGGCCGCGCGGAGGGATCACCCCTGGTGCGATCGAGGGTGGGTTACTGTAAGTCAATTACCGGAAGATCCGCGCCAGGTCGCCGAACACCGTCACCGCCAGCAGGAGCCCGAACAACGCCACGAAGCCGGCGAGGTGGACCACGTTCTCGACGCGCTGGTTCACGCGCCGCCGCGTGACGATCTCGTAGACCAGGAACACCAGCCGGCCCCCGTCGAGCGCTGGCAAGGGGAGCAGGTTGAAGAGCCCGAGCGCGATGGAGATGAACCAGACGATGCTGATGAAGGGGGCGGCGCCGGCGCGGGCGCTCTTCGCCATCTCCTGGGCGATGCCCACCGGCCCGCGCAGCTCGGCGCGCTGGCGGCCGGTCACCATCTGACCCAGGCCGGCCAGGATCTCGCCCGCCCGCTCGTTGGTGACCCGCAGGCCGCCCGCGACGGCCTCGGCCGGAGAGGCCCGCGTGACCCGGGCCGCCTGGCCGATGCCGAGCCGCCCGGCGCCGCCCTTGTCCTCCGGGGTCGCGACGAGCTCCACCGTCGCGCCGCCGCGCTCCACGGAGAGCCGCGCCTCGCGGCCGGGGTGCGCCACCACCTCCTCCACCAGCGCCTTCCAGGTCTCGATCGATCGGCCGTCCACCGAGCGCACGCGGTCGCCGGCCTGGAGCCCCGCGCGCGCGGCGGCGCCGCCGGCCACGATCTCGCCGATCACCGGGGCCGGGTCCGGCTCGCGGAAGCCGAGGCTGGCGAGCATCGCGGCCGCCAGGAGCACCGCGAACAGGTAGTTCATGGCCGGCCCGGCCAGGATGACGAGGAACCGCCGCCAGGCGGGCTGGTTCGCGTACGCGGCTCGGTCGTCCGGCGCGATCTCCTCGCCCGGGCCCATCCCCGCGATCTTGACGTAGCCGCCGAACGGCACCGCCGAGAGCGCCCACTCGGTCTCGCCCTGGCGCCGCCTGAGGAGCACCGGCCCGAAGCCGACGCTGAAGCGCTCGACGCGCATGCGGCAGAGCCGCGCGGCGGCGAAGTGCCCCAGCTCGTGGATGATGACGAGCGCGCCGAAGGCGACGACGACCAGCAGCGCCACCACCGCGAAGCTCGCGGACGCACCGAAGACGTGAGCCATCCGAACCCCTTCACATGCCCGGCCGGGCGGGGTCAAGCCGCTCGGGCCCGACCTCCTCGGCCGCGAAGAGCTCGACCTTGGCCTGCGGATCGCGCCAGGCGCCCGGCGGGAGGCCCGCCTTGAGGCAGGTCCGCTCGAGGAAGGTCTTCGCGTCCCAGCCCTCCTCCACCGCCACCTGCGGCAGGAGCGCGCCGCGGTGCCAGCCGAGCTCGACCACCACGCCGTCGCGCCCGAGCGCCAGCTCGGACGGATCGCGCATCGGCCGGCGCGGCGCCACGATCGACACGTGCAGGTCGAGGTCGTCGAGCTCCTCGGGCCGGAGCGGCGGGAAGCGCGGGTCCTCGGTGGCGGCGCCGGCCGCCAGGGCCGCGACCGTCGCGGCCAGCGAGCCCCGCGGGGCGAACGAGCCGAGGCAGCCGCGCAGCTCGCCGCGCACCCGCAGCGTCACGAAGGCGCCGCCGGGCGCCGCCAGGGGACCCTCGGCGGGGAGCGCCGGCGCTCCGCCCAGCCCGAGGCGCGCCCGCACGGCGGCGCGCGCCACCCCGAGCAGCGCGGCGCGCTCGACCGGCCCCAGCGGCGCCGCGGCCGCGGGCGCGCTCACAGCCGCCTCCGCGCGCCGGTGAGCAGGTAGCGCCGGGCGTCCGCCAGGATCTCGGCGTGGTCGAAGGCGAGCGGCGCCGGGAGCGCGCTCCAGGCGAACGCCTCGGCGCGGAGCGCGTCGTCGCCGCCCTTCGGCGCGCCGGCCGCGCGCCCCAGGAAGACGGTGCTGATGGTGTGGTGGCGCGGATCGCGGCGCGGGTCGGAGTAGGTGTGGAGCTGCTCGACCAGGGTGACCTCGAGCCCGGTCTCCTCGCGCGCCTCCCGCACCGCGGCCGCCGCCAGCGCCTCGCCCTCGTCGACGAAGCCCCCGGGCAGCGCCCATCCGGCGGGCGGGTTCCTGCGCTCCACGAGCACGACGCGCCCGTCGGGGAGGAGGATGACGACGTCGACGGTGGGCTTGGGGTTCCGGTGGTCGGGCATGTCAGGGCGGGACGATGAGCGAGCCGGGGCCGGCGGCGCCGGGCGCGGGCGTGGGCTGGGGCGGCCGCGGGGCGGCGCTGCCGGGCGGGAAGGCCTTCTCGACGAGCAGCCGCGCGAACGGGATGCGGTCGGGCGGGGCGCCGCCGCGCAGCGCGCGGGCGGCGGCCGCCGCCAGGCCGGCGTGCACCGGGTCGCCGGCGCGCTGCAGGTGGTCGGCCACCGCGAAGAGGCGCGAGGACCAGCGCGCGCGCCGGGGCGGGTCGAAGAGCGCGGCCACCGCCTCGGCCAGCGCGCTCGCCGCGGCGTCGGCGCGCTGCCGCTCGTCGAGGTAGAGCGCCGAGACGGCGATCTCGTCGAGCTTGCGCGCGAGGCTGCGCAGCGCCTCCTCGTCGGCGAGCCAGCCGCGCAGGAGCGGGAGCTCGTGGAGCCGGCCCGAGGCCTCGACCGCGGCCCGCTCCTCCTCCTCGGGCAGCGCGGGGAACCGCTCGGCCGGGTCGGGCGGGAGCTCCGCCGGCCCGAGCCGCGCCAGCCACGCGTCCGCCCCCGGGGGCGGCGGGTGCGCGACCGGGTCGTTGAGCCGGCGGGCCGCGGCGACGAGGCCCTTCGCCTGCTCCCGCTCGGTCTCCGCCACGCCCATGCTGCGCCCGCGCTCGACGATGTCCTTCGCGAACTGCCGGTACTCCTTGCGGCCGAGGAGCGCGAGGTGGAGCTCGACCAGCCCCTTCTCGTCGGAGAGGACGGCCTGCCCCACCTCGATGCCCTTGCCCGGCACCGCGCGGCCGATCCAGACCGCGCGCTCGCCGTGGCCGTCGACGGTGGAGGCGAAGCACGGCACCGGCGGCTCGACCGCCGGCGCGGGCGGCGGGGCCGCGGGGCGCGGCGCCTCCGGGACGGCGACGCCGCGCATCTTGAGGACGTAGAGGGCGCGCTTGCCCTCCTTGGCGAGGTCCTTGTGAGGGTGGGCGGCGGCCGCGGCCAGCACGTCGGCGCGCCCGGCGGTCGCGGCGGCGCGGAGGAGCGCCAGCGCGAGCGGCGGGGGGAGGCTCAGGATCTCCTCCGGCTTGGCCTTGCCGAGGCCGAGGGCGAGGCGCGCGGCGCGGCCCGCCTCGTCCCGGGGGACGCCCGCGCTGGCCGCGATCTCCTGCGTCTCCCGGTTCGGGTCGCGGAGCATCGCGAGCAGGGCGTCCGGATCGAGGTTTTGCATTCAGCGCGGAATCTACACGCCAACCTTCGGTGCCTCAACGGAATGGGCGCCGCGCGCGGCGCCCCCGGCGCCCCCGGCGCGCCCGGGCGTGACCCCGGGCGGGCTGGCAGACGCTTGACGGGTCCGGGAGCTCCTCCTAGGCTCGTCCACCTGATCGAGACCCTCTGCCGAAGGAGCACGCCATGACGAAGCGATTCCTGCTGAGCGCCGCGCTGGCCGCCGCGAGCGCGTTCGCGCTGACCGCCGGCACCCCCGCCTACGCCTGCGGCAAGGACTGCGACTGCGCCAAGAAGGCCGCCGCCGAGAAGGGCGCGAAGCCCCAGGCGACCCCCGACGCGGCGCCTGCGCCGAAGCCCGCCGCGGCGGCCCCGGAGAAGAAGGCCGAGGGGACCGTCAAGTGCGAGTGCACGAAGGGCGGCAAGGGCTGCACCTGCCCCAAGGGCCAGTGCAAGTGCGCGAACTGTGGCGCCCCCAAGTACTCGGCTGCCGAGCCCGAGAAGAAGGGCTGCGAGTGCGCGAAGGGGAAGGACTGCGCCTGCCCGAAGGGCGAGTGCAAGTGCCACCAGAAGGCGGCCAAGGCCGCCTGAGGGGCGCCACCTCGACGCAGCGCGGAGGGCCGGCTCGCGCCGGCCCTCTTCATTTGACGCGCGCGGCGAGGGCGATGGCGCCGAGGATGAGCGCGCCGCCGGCGAGCTGCAGCGGCGAGAGCGCCTCGCCGAGCGCGACCCAGGCGAGCGCCGCCGCGAGCACCGGCTCCAGCATCGCGAGCAGCATGGCGACGCTGCCGGGCAGCACCGCCAGGGCCGCCGCGTAGAGCGTGAACGGCAGGGCGCTCGCGAGCAGCGCCACGTACAGGAAGTACGGCACGTCGGCCGGCGGGATGCTGGCGAGCGCCTGCCACGGGGTGCGCACCGGCACGAAGACGAGCGAGCCGAGCGTGAGCCCGACCGCGAGGAGCGGGATGGCGCCCAGCCCGCCCCGGCGCAGCTCGCCCGCGGTGACCGTCGCGCTCGCGAACGCGAACGCCGCCCCGAGCCCCCAGGCCAGGCCGGCCGCCGGGACCCGGACCCCGCCGCCCGGCAGCACCAGGAGCGCCGAGCCGGCGCTGGCGGTCGCGAGCGCCGCCGCCACCAGCGGGGAGGGGAGGCGCCGCGCCCGGACCGCCTCGAAGGCGGCCACCAGGAGCGGCGCCGTGTACTGGAGGAAGATGGCGACCGCCACGCCGGCGGCGGCGATCGCCTGGAAGTAGGTGAGCTGGACGGCGGCCAGCAACAGCGCGTAGAGCGCCAGCGCGGGCAGCCGCCGCGGCGCGAACGCGCCGGGGGCCACGCCCCGCGCCAGCGCGAGCGGGACGAGCGCCAGCCCGCCCACCAGCATGCGGACCTGCACCAGGTGGCCCGGGTCGACGGCGCGCTGGAAGAGCGCGCGCGCCACCACCCCGTTCACGCCCCACAGCGCCGCCGCCGTCAGCACCTGGAGGACGGCGGCGGTGCGGCGGGCGGGCCGGGGCGAGCCGGCCGCCGGGGCCGCGACCGCCTTCGCCGCGCCCGCCACCGGTCAGCCGATCTTCTGGTACTTCGACGCAGGCGCGCCGCAGATCGGGCACTTGTCGGGCGGGTTGCCGAACTCGACGTCGCCGCAGACCGGGCAGAGGTAGACGTCCATCTTGGAGAGGTCGGCGCCCGCCTCGAGCGCCTGCAGCGCCTGGCCGAAGAGGCCCGCGTGGACCTTCTCCGCGGCGTTGGCGAACCCCAGCATGTGGCGCGCCTTGTGGTTCTCCGCCTGCGCCTGCGCCACCATGGGCGGGTACATCTCGGTGAACTCGTAGGTCTCCCCCGAGACCGCGGCGCGCAGGTTCTCGAGCGTGGAGCCGACGCCGCCCATGTTGCCGAGGTGCGCCAGCGCGTGGATCGTCTCGGCCTCGGCGGCGGCGCGGAACAGCTTCGCGATCTGCGGGTAGCCCTCCTTCTCCGCCTTCCGGGCGAAGGCGAGGTACTTGCGGTTGGCCTGGCTCTCGCCGGCGAAGGCGACCTGGAGGTTCTCGACGGTGGTGGGCATCTGGGGCTCCTGTCGACGTGTAGGGGCGGGGCTCGTCCCGCCCGCCGCGGCACGGCGGGCGGCGAACCCCCGCCCTACAGGACGGGGGCGCTGCTGTCCATGACCAGGCTCAGGCGCTGCGCTCGGTGGCGGGCCGGCGGGCGCGGTGCGCGCGCAGGACCTTCGCCAGGTAGTGCCCGGTGGAGCTCTCCTTCGCCGCCGCCACCTGCTCCGGCGTGCCCTCGGCGATGACGAGCCCGCCGCCGGCCCCGCCCTCGGGGCCGAGGTCCACCACCCAGTCGGCGCACTTGATGACGTCGAGGTTGTGCTCGATCACCACCACCGAGTTGCCCGCCTCCACCAGCCGGTCGAGCACCTGGAGCAGGCGGCGCGTGTCCTCGAAGTGCAGGCCGGTGGTCGGCTCGTCGAGGATGTAGAGCGTCCGGCCGGTGCCGACCCGCGCCAGCTCGCGCGAGAGCTTGATGCGCTGGGCCTCGCCGCCGGAGAGGGTGGGGGAGGGCTGCCCCAGCTTCACGTAGCCGAGGCCGACGTCGTCGAGCGTCTGCAGGACCCGCAGGATCTCGCGGTGGTTCGCGAACAGCGCCATCGCCTCGTGCACCGAGAGGTCGAGCACCTCGGCGATGTTCTTGCCCTTGAACTGGACCCGCAGCGTCGCCTCGTTGAAGCGCTTGCCGTGGCACACCTCGCACGGCACGAGCACGTCGGCGAGGAAGTGCATCTCCACCAGCTTCATGCCGTCGCCCTGGCACGCCTCGCAGCGGCCGCCCTTCACGTTGAAGCTGAAGCGGCCGGGCTGGTACCCGAAGGCGCGCGCCTCCGGGGTCTGGGCGAAGACCTCGCGGATGAGGTCGAACACCTTGGTGTAGGTGGCGGGGTTCGAGCGCGGCGTGCGCCCGATGGGCTGCTGGTTGATGTCGATGACCTTGTCGATCTGCTCGTGGCCGAGGATGGCCTGGTGCTTCCCGGGCACCTCGCGGGTGCCGTAGAGGAGCCGGGTGAGCGCCGGGCGCAGGATCGCGTTCACCAGGGTGGACTTCCCGGCGCCCGAGACGCCGGTGACCGCGGTGAGGGTGCCGAGCGGGAACTTGACCGTCACGTCCTTCAGGTTGTTCGCGCTCGCGCCCGCGACGGTCAGCGCGCCGTGCGCCGCGCGGCGCCGCTCCGGCACCGCGATCTCTCGCCGGCCGGAGAGGTAGGCGCCGGTGAGCGAGGCGGGGTGCCGCTTCACCTCCTCGGGCGTGCCCTGCGCCACGATCTCGCCGCCGTGCTCGCCCGCGCCCGGCCCGAAGTCCACCAGCCAGTCGGACTCCTCCATCGTCTCCTCGTCGTGCTCCACCACGATGACGGAGTTGCCGATGTCGCGCAGCCGCTTGAGCGTGCCGAGCAGCTTGCCGTTGTCGCGCTGGTGCAGCCCGATCGACGGCTCGTCGAGGATGTAGATGACGCCGGTGAGCTCGGACCCCATCTGCGAGGCGAGCCGGATGCGCTGGCTCTCGCCGCCGGAGAGCGACGGGCCGGGCCGGTCGAGCGTGAGGTAGGAGAGGCCCACGTCGAGGAGGAACTTGAGGCGGTTCTTGATCTCCTTGAGCAGCTCGTCGGCGATGCGCGCCTGGTGGCCCTGGAGGTCGAGCTGGTCGAGCCAGGCGTGCGCCTCGGTGATGGTGAGGCCCGACAGCTCGACGATGCTCTTGCCGCGGATCTCCACCGCCCGGCTCTCCGGCCGGAGGCGCTCGCCCTGGCAGGTGGGGCATGGCTTGTCGGAGAAGTAGCGCATGTAGTAGCGCCGCATCGCCTCCGAGCCGGTCGCCTTGAACCGTCGGTGGAGCTGGTTCACCACCCCCTCCCAGACGATCCGGGCGCGGTTCGTCCCCTCGTTGCCGTTGAGGACGATCTCGCGCTGCGCCTTGGGCAGCTTCGACCAGGGGGTGTCGAGGTCGATGCCGAGCGCGCGCGAGAGGTGCTCGACGAACTCGAAGGTCCAGCCCTCGCCCTTCTCCATCCCGCTCGCCCACGGGTCGATGGCGCCCTCGCGGATGGTGAGCGACGGGTCGGGGATGATGAGGTCCACGTCCATCTCGGCGCGGGTGCCGAGGCCCTGGCACTCCTGGCAGGAGCCGAGCGGGCTGTTGAACGAGAAGTTCTGGGGCGCCAGCTCGCCGAAGGAGAGGCCGCACACCGGGCAGGCGCTCTGCTCGGAGAAGAAGCGGTCGTGCTTCTTGTACTCCTCCGGATCGACCCCCGGTCCGACCTTCTGCTCCTGGGCCGCGTCGGCCGCGATGAGCGTGCCCTTGCCCTCGCGCAGCGCCGTCTCGACGGAGTCGGTGAGGCGGGCGCGGAGGTCCGGCTTCACCACCACCCGGTCGACCACCAGCTCGATGTCGTGCTTCAGCTTCTTGTCGAGGACGAGCCGCTCCTCGAGCGAGTGGACCACGCCGTCCACCCGGACGCGCGCGAAGCCCCGCTTGTGCGCGTCGCCGAGGAGCTCGCGGTACTCACCCTTGCGGTTCTGGACCAGCGGCGCGAGCAGGAGGAGGCGCGAGCCCTCCGGCATGGCCAGGAGCGTCTCGACGATCTGCTGGGCCGTCTGCTTCCCGACCGGGCGCCCGCAGCTCGGGCAGTGCTGGACCCCGATGGAGGCGTACAGCACGCGCAGGTAGTCGTGGACCTCGGTGATGGTCCCCACCGTCGAGCGCGGGTTGTTCGAGGCGGCCTTCTGCTCGATGGAGATGGTCGGGGAGAGCCCGCGGATGGTGTCGTACTTGGGCTTCTCCATCTGCCCGAGGAACTGGCGCGCGTACGAGGAGAGGGACTCGACGTAGCGGCGCTGGCCCTCGGCGTAGAGGGTGTCGAAGGCGAGCGAGCTCTTCCCGGAGCCGGAGACCCCGGTGAAGACGACCAGCTTCTTCTTGGGGATCTCGAGCTGGACCGACTTCAGGTTGTGCTCGCGGGCCCCCTTCACGACGATGGTTTCGGGCTCGCTCATGGATTCGCTGTCTTAACCGGCTCTGCCCCGCAGGGCCAGCGACGGAGCGCTCACGCCGTTCCCCCGCCGGGCGAAAGGCGGTATTCCACGGGGCACATGGCCGAGCTTCGCAACGACCGCGGCGCGCTGCGCTGTGCGCTGACCCTGGCGGGCCGGGCCTCGCCCGCCGGCCCCCCCGGCGGCGGCGCGGCCGAGCCTGCGCTCGACCTGCTCGCGACCGCCGCGGTCGAGTACCACGACGCGCGCGACGGCGAGTGGTGGCCGCTCGTGCGCCTGCCGCCGCTGCGGGTGGCGGCGGCCCAGGTCGACGAGCTCCTGGCCGCCACGGCGGCGCTCCTGCGCGGCGAGGGCGAGGGCTTCGCCTGGCGCGCCGGCGGCGAGGCGCCCCTCGCTGTCCAGCTCGGCGCGACCCCGGGCGGCGCGGTGGTCGAGATCGGCCTCGATCTCTCCGGCTTCCTGGCCGAGGCGGCCGGCGGAGGCGGGCCCGGCGGCGAGCTGGCGCTGTTCCGGTTCCGGGCCGCGCAGGCCGACCTGGTGCGCTTCTCCGGCGCGCTCGCCGCCGAGCTCGAGGCGATCCGCGCGTCATGAAGACGAAACGGCTCGCCGCGCGCGGACAGCTCTTCGTCTCGGGCGCGCTCTTCGGGCTCATGGCCTCGGTGGCGCGGCTCGCCTCGCGCGGCGGGACGGGCTTCACCGCCGCCCAGATGACCACCGTCCGCTTCGCGGTGGGCGCCGCCATGACCCTCGCGCTGTTCCGGCTGCGGCCCGGCACCTTCCGGCCGGTGCGGCGGTGGCTCCTCGTCAGCCGCGGGCTGCAGGGCGGCCTGGCGGTGCTGCTCTACTTCATCGCGCTGGCGCGCATCCCGGCCGGGCAGGCCACGCTCCTCAACAACCTCTTCCCCGTCTTCGCGGTGGGGATCTCGGTCTTCGCGCTGGGCGAGCGGCCGACGGTCCACCTCGCGCTGGCGCTGGCGCTCGTCACCGTCGGCGTCGGGCTCGTGATCGCGCCGGGCGCCGGTGCGCTGCTGGCGGTCGCCGACGCCGGCGTCCTGGCCGGCCTCGCCTCGGCGGTGCTCGGGGGCGGGGCGGTGGTGGCCATCCGGGCCCTCCGGCCCACCGACAACGCCCCGACCATCTTCTTCTCGTTCTGCCTGGGCGGGCTCGTCATGGCGGCCCCGTTCTCGGGGGGGCCCTGGCCCACCGACCCGCGGCTGTGGGCGCTGGCGGTGGCGGTGGGCGTGCTCTCCTTCTTCGCGCAGATCCTCATGACCCACGCCTACGGCGTGTTCACGGTGGCCGAGGCGGCGCTCTGGCAGCAGCTCACCCCGGCGGCCAGCTTCCTGTGGGCGCTCCCCATCCTGGGCGAGCGCCTCTCGCCGGTCGGCGCCTGCGGCCTCGTGCTCGGCGCCTGCGGCGTGGTGTACGGCAGCGTCCTCGGCCACCGCCCGGCCGAGGGGCTCCCGCCGGCGCCCATCGCCGAGCCGGTCGAGCCGGCATGACGGACCGGGCGCACGCGCGGCGCCGCGCGCTGGCGCGGCTCGAGCTCGCCGGCTCCGCCGTCTGCTTCGGGCTCATGGCCGTGCTGGCGCGCCGCCTGTCGCGCGGCCCGGGCGGCTTCACCGCCGGGCACCTGTCGGTGGTGCGCTTCGCGGTGGGGGCGCTGGTCTCGCTGGCGGTGTTCCGGCTCCGGCCCGCGCTCTACCGCCCGAGCAACTACCGGCTGCTCGTCTCGCGGGGCCTCTCCGGGGGACTGGTGGTGGTGCTCTACTTCGCGGCGCTGGCCCGCATCCCGGCCGGCGAGGCGGGGCTCCTCTACAACCTCTTCCCCGTCCTGGCGACCGGGATGTCCTTCTTCGCCTTCGGCGAGCGCCCCACCGTCCACCTGGTGGTGGCGCTGCTGGTGGCCACCGGCGGCGTGGCGCTCGTGCTCGGCGAGGGGGCGCTGCGGGTGGGGGTGGGCTGGGGCGAGGTGGCGGCGGTGGCGGCGGCCGTCTTCGCGGCCACGAGCGCCAACGTCATCCGCGCCATGCGCGGCACCGACAACGCCCCCACCATCTTCTTCTGGTTCTGCCTGGCCGGCTTGCCGGTGGTGCTCCCGTTCGCGCTGGATCCGTGGCCGGCGCTCGGGCCGGTCTGGGCGGTGGCGCTGGCCGTGGCGCTCGCCGCCTTCGCGGCGCAGGTGCTCATGACGGAAGCCTACGGCGCGCTGTCGGTCTCCGAGGCGGCGGTGTGGCTGCAGCTCACCCCCATCGCCCAGTACGCGCTGGCGCTGCCGCTCCTCGGCGAGAAGCCCGGGCTCCCCGCGCTGGCCGGGACGGCGCTGGCGGTGGCCGGGGTGGCATACGGGACTGCCTGGGGAAGCCGGCGCACGGCGCCGGTGGTGGCGGTGGCGCCGCCGCCGTGACCCCGCGGGCCCGCGCTGCGCCCGCCCCCGCGCGCGGTTAGGCCACGGCCCGTGCGCGCCCTCCTCGCCCTGCCCGCGCTGGCGCTCCTGGCGCTGTCCACGCCCGTGGCGAAGCGCGGCGCGGCGGCCTCGGGGAGCTGGCGGGGCGATGCGCCGGGGGTGCGACGCCACCTGACCGCGGCCGACCTGCCGGCGCCCTACGCCACGCGCTCGGCGGGCAACGGCCCCGACGTCGTGCCCGCGCCGCCGGGGGCCGCGCTCCGCGCCCCGGAGGGCTTCGCGGTGGCGCGCTTCGCGAGCGGGCTCGAGAACCCGCGCGCCCTGCGCGTCGCGCCGAACGGCGACCTGTTCGTGGCGGAGACGGCGGCCGGCCGGATCCGGGTGCTGCGCGCCGGCCCCGGGGCGTGGAAGGCCGAGCGCGCCGAGACCTTCGCGAAGGGCCTCGACGGACCGTTCGGGATGGCCTTCTACCCGCCGGGCGCCGCGCCCGCCTGGCTGTACGTGGCCGAGGAGAACCGGGTGGTGCGGTACGCCTACCAGCCCGGCGACCTGGCCGCGCGCGGGCCGCCGGAGGTGGTGGTGGCGAGCTTCTCGCCCGCGACCGGCGGCCACTCCACCCGCGACGTGGCCTTCTCGGCCGACGGCCGGCGCATGTTCGTGTCGGTCGGCTCGGCCTCGAACGCGGGGGAGGAGATGGGGACGAAGTCCCGCGAGGAGGCGGCGCGCTGGGACGCCGCGAACGCGCCCGGCGCGGCCTGGGGCGACGAGGCGCGGCGCGCCGACGTGCTCGCCTTCGCGCCGGGCGGCGGCGGCGGCAAGGTCTTCGCGACCGGCCTGCGCAACTGCGTCGGTCTGGCGGTCCACCCGCGCACCGGCGACCTGTGGTGCGCGGTGAACGAGCGCGACGGCCTGGGCGACGATCTCGTCCCGGACTTCGCGACCCGCGTCCGCGAGGGGGCCTTCTACGGCTGGCCCTGGTACTACCTGGGCGCGAACGAGGACCCGCGCCGCCGCGGCGAGCGGCCCGACCTGGCCGGGAAGGCGACCCTGCCGGACGTGCTCTTCCAGGCGCACTCCGCCTCGCTGCAGCTCGCGTTCTACGACCCGCCGGCGGGCGCGCCCGCCGCCTTCCCGGAGGCGTGGCGCGGCGACGGCTTCGCCGCCTTCCACGGCTCGTGGAACCGCACCGAGCGCACCGGCTACAAGGTCGTGCGCCTCCTCCTGAAGGACGGGGTCCCGACCGGCGAGTACGAGGACTTCCTGACCGGCTTCGTCGTGGACGACGCTCGCGTGTGGGGGCGGCCGGTGGGCGTGGCGGTGGCGCGGGACGGCGCGCTCCTCGTCAGCGAGGACGGCAACGGGACGATCTGGCGGGTCGCGCCGGGGCCGGGGTCGGGCGGAGGGACCGGAGCGGCCCGGCCGGCCGGGAGCGGCGGCGGCTGCGGCGGCTGAGGACGCCGCCGAGGCGGCGCCCTGGGCGGGCGCGGCCCGAGGGGGCCGGGCGGACTAGGACAGGCGCATGCCCGTCGCCTTCGAGCCCTTCACCGAGGATCACCGCGCGTTCCGCAAGACGGTCCGCGAGCTGTGCGAGCGCGAGCTCGCCCCGCACGCGCGCGCCTGGGACGAGGCGGGCCTCTTCCCGCGCGAGCTCTTCCAGCGCTTCGGGGAGCTGGGGTACTTCGGCATCCGTCACCCGGAGCGGTGGGGCGGGTCCGGCCTCGACTACTGGTACGTGGTGGCGTACGTCGAGGAGCTGGCCCGCTCGCGCTCGGCCGGGCTCAACATGGCCATGCTGGTCCAGGGCGAGATGGCGACGCCGGTCATCGCCGACCTCGGGACGGACGAGCAGAAGCGGGAGTTCCTGGCGCCGGCGCTGCGGGGCGAGAAGATCGCGGCGCTCGCCATCTCGGAGCCGGACGCGGGGTCGGACGTCGCGGCCCTCCGCACCACCGCCCGGCGCGACGGGGACGACCTGGTGGTGAACGGCAGCAAGACCTGGATCACGAACGGCACCCGCGCCGACTTCCTCACCCTCGCGGTCCGCACCGGGGAGGCGGGGTACGGCGGGCTGTCCCTCCTCACCTTCCCGACGGACGTGAAGGGCTACGCGGTCTCGAAGAAGCTGGAGAAGGTGGGGAACCTCGCCTCCGACACCGCGCTCCTCTTCTTCGACGACTGCCGCGTGCCGCGGCGGTACCTGCTGGGCGAGGAGAACCAGGGCTTCGTCCACATCATGCAGAACTTCCAGGGCGAGCGGCTGGCGGCGGCCCTGATGGCGGTGGCGGCGATGGACCTCATGCTGGAGGACACCCTCGCCTACGGCCGCGAGCGGCGCGCCTTCGGCCGCCCGCTCGTGTCGATGCAGGTGTGGCGCCACAAGCTCGCCGAGCACCGCTCCTCGGTCGAGGCCGCGCGCTGGCTCGCCTACCGGGCCGCCGACCTGTTCGCGCGCGGCGAGCCGGCGGTGAAGGAGATCTCGATGGCGAAGCTGGTGGCCTGCGACCTGGCGCAGCGGGTCGCCTACGATTGCATGCAGCTCCACGGCGGGATGGGATACGTGGTGGAGACCGACGTCGCGCGCGCCTGGCGCGACGTCCGGCTGCTCACCATCGCCGGAGGCGCGAGCGAGATCATGAAGGAGATCGTGGCGAAGGCGGAGGGGCTGTGACGGACGCCCTGGTGGTGCTGGTCACGGCGCCCGACGCCGAGGCGGCGGCGCGCCTGGCGAGGACGCTCGTCGAGGAGCAGCTCGCCGCCTGCGGCAACGTCGTGCCCGGGGTGCGATCGATCTACCGCTGGGAGGGCAAGGTCTGCGACGACCAGGAGGCGCTGCTCGTGCTCAAGGCGCCCGCCGGGCGGTTCCCGGAGCTGCGCGATCGGATCCTGGCGCTGCACCCGTACCAGGTGCCGGAGGTGATCGCGCTGCGGGTGGAGGAGGGGAGCGAGCGGTACCTGGCGTGGCTCGCCGAGAGCGGGCGGTGAGCGGGGAAGGCGAAGCTTTCGCGGCTCGAACGTGCTTGAGCGGCCCCCTCTCCCCGGTCCATTCATGATTCGACGCGAGTCTCCCTCGGCCCGTCCAAGCCAGCAGAGAGGTGCGTGGCCGTCTCGCGGCCGCCGTCGAGGCAGGGCACCGTCCGGTGACCGGCGCCAGCGAGACGTCGCTCCCCGGCCGCCGCGCCGGCCGCAAGATCGGCTCACGATCCGGTGCCGCACTGCCCCAGCGTTCACGTCGCGCCAGCGGTCTGCGCGCCCTCGCCGCACGCCCCAGAAGTGCTTCCGCCAGCGGCGGTGGATGGAGCGCTCCGGTCCGCGTCCTTCCGGTACTGGTCCATGTGCTTCCGGCCAAAGACGTGCTCCGCGTGCAGGGAGTTGTGATCCCAGCAAGCCACTCTCAGGTTGTCGGCGGTGCTGCGCCCGCCGAGCGCCACCGGGTGGATGTGGTCGAGCTCGAGTCGCTTCGTCGAGCCGCAGACGCTCCCGTCCGGCAGGCGGAAGCTGCAGCGGCCGCCGTCCCGCTTCCACGCTTCCCGCGCCACCGCCGCCGGGACGTGGCGCGGGTCGGCGGAGGGCTTCTGAGGCGCCGGCCGCGGCCGCTTCACGAGGCCGCGCCGTCGGGCGGTCTTCTCGAGGAGGAGGTCGAGCGCGGCGGTGAGCACCGCCTCGGTGTCGCCGTCGGGGATGGCGTGGGAGAGCGCGTCCTTGGCGGCGTCGAGCTTGGCGAGGAACGCCTTCGAGAGGGTGACGTGGTAGCGGCGGAGGTCGGCGTCGAGGGGCACCACCTCGTCGCGCGGGCGAGCCGGCGCGGAGAAGAGGTCTGCGTCTGGCTGTACCCTTTCGGACTTCGCCGGCGAAGTCCGTTCGGGTACAAGCGCCTCCGCCGCTGCGGGCGCACACGGCGGAGCGGCCCGCACGACGGCCGTGACCACCTCGCGGCGCGGCGGATTCGCGACCGGACTGAGCTCGGCGACGAGCGCCTCCGCCCCGCGCTTCGAGAGGCCGTAGAAGCGCGGCAGCACCTCCTCCGCGTTCTCCGGAGTGAGCGCCTTCGAGAGTTCGTAGACGACCGACATGCAGACGCGGCCGTCGCGGAGCGGCTCCACCACGGCGGGGAAGCGCTGGACGAGCGCAGCCGCGGTCATCCGACGAGCGGCGGCGCTGCTCGTGAGCCGGAGCTCGCGCTCGAGGTACTGGAAGAGCGGGGCGTAGCCGAGCGTGCCCCACCCGCGCTGGCGGTCGAAGTCCGCCAGGGCGACGAGAAAGTCGGCGAGTCGGTTCCGCTCCTCGGCGAGGAGCGAGGCGATGCGGCGGGAGAGGGCGCGGGCGTCGGTCATACGGAGAGTGTCTCATGCGTTGTGGCGGGCTCCTGGGACGCGCGAGGCTCGCGCAGGGACCATTCGGCGACCACACCCGGCGAGAACGGGTTCGGCCGGCCGCCGCGCCTCGGAGCGGCCCGGCGCGGCCGCGGGAGAGGTCTCCTCGCGCCTTCGCGTCCGCCGAAGCGCGATCCGCGCTGGAACGCGTCAAGCTCCCTTGCGGGACGACCCAGGATAGTGACACGCCGTGAATGACGGTCTGTCCGGCCATGCATCGCCGCCGGTCACGCGTGTTCACCCTCAGAGAATGTCGCGAGCCGGACCACGCCCCGCCGCCTCGTACGCGCGGCGCCGCCTCGCGTGCTACGGCCGCCACACCGCGGCGCCCGCCAGCGCGGCGCCGCCCGCCCACCTGCTGCGCCCCTCTCTGCCGAACACAGCCCGCTCGCGCGGGACCGCCGCAAAGATCGAACGTGGTTGCGAGGCCCCTCTCCCCGGCCCTCTCCCCGCTCCGCGGGGCGAGGGAGAGGGGTGAGCCCGCGGGGGTCCCGCAGCTCGAGGCGTTTGCGAAGATGTGATGAGTCGTCTGCCGCTTCGCGGGGGAGGGAGACCGAGACGGACGGTGCGCCTGGCGCGCTGCGGGGCGGGGCCGGTGGGCCCTCAGGCGAGCTCGACGACCACCGGGGCGTGGTCGCTCGTGCCGAACTCGCGCAGGCTGTCGCAGCGGGTGAGGCGCGGCGCGAGCGCCTCGCTGGCGAGCACGTAGTCGATGCGCCAGCCGATGTTGCGCTGGCGGAGGCTGCGCCAGGGGGCCCACCAGGTGAAGAGCGCGTCGTCGTCGGGGTGGAGGCGCCGCGCGGTGTCGACGAGGCCGTGGCCCAGCAGCTCCGCGAACAGGGCGCGCTCGTCGGGCCGCTGGCCGATGGCGCCGGGCTTGCGCTCCTTGGGGTGCACGTCCACCTCGGCGCGCGCCACGTTGAGGTCGCCGCAGAGGAGGAGCTGCCGGCCGCGCGCGTGCTCCGCCTCGGTCCAGGCCTCGAGCGCGGCGAGGAAGCGCAGCTTGGCGGGGAAGTCCTTGCCGCCGTTCGGCACGTAGATCGAGGCCACCGTGAGCGGGCCCAGCTCGACCGTGACCACGCGGCATTCGTGGTCGAACGGCGGGTGCGCGAAGGCGGGCCGCGCCGGCGCGAGCTCGCGGCGGACGTGCAGCGCCACCCCCGAGTAGGCGGACGCGCCGTGCCAGTACGCCCAGTAGCCGGCGGGGTCGAACAGCAGCGCCGGGATCTGCGCCGGCGTCGCCTTGATCTCCTGCAGGCAGACCACGTCCGGGCGCTCCCGCTCGGCGAGCTCGCGCAGCTGCGCCTCGCGGGCGCGCACCCCGTTCACGTTCCAGGTGACGAGCTTCACGCGGGCCCCTGCCTATCAGCGCTTGCGGAACAGCGCCTCGAGCGCGTCGCGCGGGTCCTCCTCGGCCGGCCCGGGCGCCTCGCCGAAGAGGGCGCCGAGCGCGTCGCGGGCGGCGCGGGAGCGGACGCGGCGGCGCGAGGCGCCGTCGCCCAGGTGGAAGAGGTCGCAGGCGTTGGAGGCCTGCTTGTCGAGCACGTGCTCCGCGTGCGGCTCGCGGCAGGCGTGGGCCGCGCCCTCGTCGTAGAACGCGCAGTTGATGCAGGCGTGCAGGTCGGCGTCGCACTCGGGGCAGGTGGTGCGCCGTCCCACCGGCCCGTCGATGCGCAGCTCCGCGCCGCAGCCGTGGCAGCTCGTCGGCATGAGGAGATTATACTCCCGGGGGTGGCACCGGGCCGGCGGCCCGGCCGCGCCGCCTCTCCATGCGCGACCCCGTCCCCTTCGGCCGGTACCTGCTGCTCGACCGCGTCGCGGCCGGGGCGATGGCGGAGGTGTTCGTGGCGCGGGTGGCCGAGGGGGAGGGTGCCGGCCGGCTGGTGGCGGTGAAGCGGCTCTGGTCGACCCTGGCGGAGGACCCGGCGCTCGTGACCATGTTCCTCGACGAGGCGCGGATCGCGGTCCAGCTCGACCACCCCTGCGTGGCGCGGGTGGACGACCTCGGCCAGCACGGCGCGAGCTACTACCTCGCCATGGAGTACGTCCCGGGGAAAGACCTCGAGGCGCTCCTGGCGGCCCTCTCCGCGCGGGGGGAGCGGCTGTCGCCGGCGCTGGCGGCCTTCGTGGCGGAGCGCGTGGCGGCCGCGCTCGCGCACGCCCACGCGCGCCGCGACGGCGCGGGGCGGGCGCTCGGCGTCGTCCACCGCGACGTCTCGCCGCGCAACGTGCTCCTCTCCTTCGCCGGAGAGGTGAAGCTGGCCGACTTCGGGCTGGCCCAGGCGGGCCTGCGCGGCGCGCCGGAGCAGCCGGGCGTGGTGCGCGGCCGGGCCGGCTACGTCAGCCCGGAGCAGGCGCGGGGGGGCGAGGTGGACGCGCGCTCCGACCTCTTCTCCCTGGGGGTGGTGCTGCACGAGATGCTCACCGGGCGGCCGCTCTTCTCCGGCGGCGGCGACCTCCTGGCGCTGGAGCGGGCGGCCGAGGAGCCGGTGCCGTCGCCGCGCGAGCTCGCGCCGGAGGTCCCGCGGGCGCTGGCCGCGGTCGTGCTGGAGGCGCTGGCGCGCGATCCCGCGCGCCGCCCGCCCTCCGCCGAGGCGCTGCGCGAGCGACTCGCGCCACACGCCGACCCGGACGGCCCGGCGCGGCTCGCGGCGGTGCTGGCGGAGCGCTTCCCGGACGACCTCGCGCGCGAGCGCGAGCGCGCCCTGCCGCGCTGAGGTCCGGGCGCGGGAGCTACCCGCCCTGCTTCATCTGTCCGCTGCGCTGGTTGAGCTGGTCGATGGTGGCGTCGCGCACGTGGTCGCGCTGCACGTCGTCCATGACCCGGTAGCAGCGGCGCACGGGGATGTTGCTGCCGGTCGGGCGCTCGTCCTCGCAGACGAGGCGCGAGCCCGGCTCGGCGCGCGCGGCGGCCGCCGCGGTGGCGGCGTCGCCGGTGCGGGTGGCGGTGGGCGCGCGGCAGGCGCCGCTCCCGAGGAGCAGCAGGGTGGCGGTGGCGGCGAGGCGCGTCATGCTTGCGTTCTCCGGGCGAGCAGGTCGGGGGGACTGCGGGGGACGTCTCTCACGGCGAGCGGCGGGCGCTCGGCCAGGTCGGCCGAGAGCACCGCCACGGTCTCCACGTCGAGGCGGATGCGCTCCCACTCCTCCGGCGGCACCGCCAGGAACGCGTCCACCACCGCCGGGTCGAACTGGGTGCCCCGGCAGCGCAGCACCTCGGCGCGCGCGTCGGCGAGCGGGCGGGCGCGGCGGTACGGCCGATCGCTGGTCATGGCGTCGAGCGTGTCCACCACGTGGAAGATGCGCGCCCCGACGACGATCTCCTCGCCGCGCAGCCGCGCCGGATAGCCCTGGCCGTCCCAGCGCTCCTGGTGCTGCAGCACGATGATCGAGGCGGTGCGCAGGTAGTCCACCCGCTGCAAGAGGTGCCACCCCAGCTCCGGGTGGCGCTTCATCTCGATCCACTCGTCGTCGGCCAGCGGGCCGGGCTTGAGGAGCACGCCGTCGCGCACTCCGATCTTGCCGATGTCGTGGAGCAGGGCGCCGTGTTCGATGGTGGTGATCTCGGGCTCGCCGATCCCGAGCTGCTGGGCCAGGCGGCGCGCGTAGAGCGAGACGCGGCGCGAGTGCCACTGCGTCTCGGCGTCGCGGTAGTCGAGGGCGGAGATGAGCCCCTCGAGCAGGGCCTGGGTGCGCTCCCGCACCATCTCCTCCAGGCGCAGGTTGATCTCGCGCAGCTGGTCGTTCTGGCGCTGCACCTCGCCCGTGAGGCGCTCGTTCTCGCGGCGCAGCCGGGCGGCGTCGATGGCCTGCGTGACCGTGGCGAGCAGCTCCTGCTGGTGCCACGGCTTCGAGATGATCCGGTAGACCTCGCCGGAGTTGACCGCCTGCAGCGCCACCCGGAAGTCCTCGGCGGCGGTGCAGAGGATGCGGGCGGCGTCCGGCAGGCGCGCGCGCGCCTGCTTGAGGAACGTGACGCCGTCCATCGTCGGCATCATGTAGTCCGAGATGATGACGGCCGGCGGGTCGCGATCGAGCGCCGCCAGCGCCTCCTCGGGCGAGACGTAGCAGCGGGTGCGGAACCCGGCTCCGTCGAGGATCCGGGCCAGCGCGCGAAGGATGAGCTCGTCGTCGTCGACGATGAAGACGCGGTCTTGGCCCATGGACCCCACGCCGGCCCCCGCCGGCGGAGCGCATCATGCGCCCCCACGGCGGGGGAGAGCAACCCCGCTCGCACACGGCGGGAGAGGTAGGGCTACGCCCTACACGCGGCTAGAAGCTGGCGAGGAACTCGTCGTTCGAGTCGAACTCGGAGAGCTTCTTGAGGAGTCGCTCCATCGCCTCGACCGGCTTCAGGGAGGCGAGCGCGCCGCGCAGCTTGCGGATCTTCTCGATCTCCTTGGGGAGGAAGAGCTTCTCCTCCTTGCGCGTCCCCGAGGCGGCGATGTCGATGGCGGGGAAGATGCGCCGCTCGGCGAGCTGGCGGGAGAGCACCACCTCCATGTTGCCGGTGCCCTTGAACTCCTCGAAGATCACCTCGTCCATCCGCGAGCCGGTGTCGATGAGCGCGGTCCCGATGATGGTGAGCGACCCGCCCTCCTCGGCCTTGCGGGCGGAGCCGAAGAGCCGCTTCGGGCGCTCCAGGGCCCGGCTGTCGACGCCGCCGGTCAGGGTGCGGCCGGAGGACTCGATCTCGCGGTTGTAGGCGCGGGCGAGGCGGGTGATGGAGTCGAGCAGGACGACGACGTCCTTGCCGCCCTCGACCAGCCGGCGGGCGCGCTCCATCGCCATCTCGGCGGCGTGGATGTGCTCCTCGGCGGGCCGGTCGTTGGACGAGCCGATCACCTCGCCCTGCACGTTGCGCCGCATGTCGGTGAGCTCCTCGGGGCGCTCGTCGACGAGCAGCACCATGAGGTGCACGTCCGGCCGGTTGCCGGTGATCGCCTGGGCGATCCGCTGCAGCATGATGGTCTTGCCGGCCTTGGGCGGCGAGGTGATGAGCGCGCGGGCGCCGAGGCCGATGGGCGCGATGAGGTCGAGCACCCGGCCGACCATCTCGTCCGGCCGCGTCTCCATGAGGAGCTTCTCGGTCGGATCGGTGGCGGTGAGGTTCTGGAAGTGGGTCCGCCGCGCCACGGCGAGGGGATCGGTCCCCTCCACCTGGTCGACGCGCGACAGGATCCGCTTCATGTTGCGGACCGTCGCCACGCCCTTCACGAGCACGCCCGGCTGCAGGTGCATGCGCTCCACCAGCCAGCGCGGCACCTCGACGTCGAGCGACTGCGGGAGGTAGCTGCGCTTCGGGTCGCGCAGCCAGCCCACCCCCTTGCCCTCGAACTGGAGGACGCCCTCGACCTCCTCGGTCTGCTCGGGCTGGCCCTGCGGCTGCGGCGCGCCGCCGGCGGTCGCCGGCCCGGCCGCGGCGGACGGCGCCTGCGCCTGGCCGTTGGGCGCGCCCTGCTGACCCGGCTGGCCGGGCTGGGCACCGCGCCCGCGGCGCCCGCGGCGGCGGCGGCGGCGGCGGCCCTGACCGGGCTGGCCGGGGGCGCCCTGCGGCGCGCCTCCACCCTGGCCGTCGCCGGCGGCTGCGGCGGCGGGCTGCTCGGAGACTGGGGCGGCGGGAGCGGGCGCGTCACCCGCGGGCGGGGTCTGCTCGTTCTCGGTCATGCTGTCTTCTGCTCCGGCCGCGGGGCTCGTTGGCACACCGCGGCGCGTCCTGGGCTGGCCATGCGTGGCCGGAGCGCGGGATCGACTTCACTGTCCGCTTGCTCCGCCCGCCCCCGCTGCCGCGCCGCCGTAGGTCCGGCGCCGCGTCCGCTGCGGCATCGCGGCGCCTCAATGCGTCGAGCGAGCCTGCAGGCGGGGGTCTGCCCCTCGCCGCAAACCTAGATCGCGAGCGGGAGGGAGACAACTCGATCTTTAGCAAAAAAGCGCAACCGGCGAAAGCCCAACCCGACGTCACCTCGGCCCGGGCCCCGCCTCCGCGCCGGGCTCCTGCCCGGCGCCGCTTCCTTCCCAGGCGCCGAACCAGCCCGGCGGGAGCGCCACCAGCGGGCCAACCTCGAGCAGGAGGGACACCGCGCGCAGCTCCGGGAGGCGGGCGATGGCGTCGAGCGGGCCCGCGTCCGCCTGCAGCTCCAGGCCGCCGGCGAGGTCGCCCAGGAAGCCGTGCTCCGGCTCGAACGCGGCGAGCTCGACCTCCTCGTCCGCGGGGAGTCCGGCGCGCTCCTTCGCCAGCCGGACCGCGTCGTCGAACGTACCGAGCGCGTCCACCAGCCCGCGCTCGAGCGCCTGGGCGCCCGTCCACACCCGGCCCTGGGCCACCTGCTCGACCGCCTCGCGCCCGAGGTGCCGCCCCTCGGCCACGCGCGAGACGAACACGCCGTAGAAGGCGCGCACCTCCCGCTCGACCAGCGCCCGCTCCTCCTCGGTCCAGCGGCGGGTGAACGACTGCAGGTCGGCGTGGCGGCCGCGCTTCACGGTGACGGTGGAGACCCCGAGCTTGCCGAGCAGGCCGGACAGGTCCGGCTTGAGCGCGAAGACGCCGATCGAGCCGGTGAGGGTGGAGGGCTCGGCCACGATGGCGTCGGCCGCCACCGAGACGAGGTAGCCGCCGCTGGCCGCGAGGTCGCCCATGGAGGCCACCACCGGCTTGCCGGCCCGGCGCGCCTGCACCACCTCGCGCCAGATGAGGTCGGAGGCGAGGCCGTCGCCGCCTGGCGAGTCGACGCGCAGCACGATCGCCGCGACCTCCCGATCGCCCGCCGCCCGCTTCACCAGGGCAGCGATGGTCTCGGCGCCGGCGATGCCGTCGTCGCCGAGCGGCGCGGACCGGCTCCGGCCGGCGGCGATGGCGCCCTCGACCCGCACCACGGCGATCTTGTGCCGCGGCCCCCAGCGCTGGGCGGCGCGCGGCGGCGACTCGTCGAGCCCGGCCGCGAGCCGCACCCGGTGCCCGACCCGGGCGGCGACCGCCAGCTCGAGCTCGTCGGGCCAGGCGAGCCCGTCCACGAGCCCGGCCTGCCGCGCCTCGTCGGCGCTGAACACGCCGGTGTCGACCAGCTCGCGCACGCGCGCCTCGGGGAGGTGGCGCGCCTCGGCGACGGCGCGCACCTCGCGGTCGAAGACGTCGGCCTGCACCGCCTCGGTGACCTCGCGCTGCGCCTCGCTCATGTCCTCGCGCACGAGCGGGTCGGGCGCGCTCTTGTACCGGCCGACGGCGACCACGTCGAAGGTCACGCCGAGCTTGCCCAGGCCGCGCGCCAGGAACGGCGTCGTCGAGGCGAGGCCGGCGGGGAAGAGCGCGGCGGAGGGGGGCACCAGCACCGCGGTGGCGGCGGTGGCGAGGTGGTACTCCTTCAGCCCGCCGCCGGCGAGGTAGGCCACGACCGGCTTCCTCGCCTTCACCTCCAGCAACAGGCGCCGGAGCTCCTCGGCCCGCGCGTGGCCCACCGGCAGGTCGTCGATGCGCACCACCAGCCCCGGCACGCTCGGGTCGTCCCGCACCTGCCGGAGCCGCGCCAAGAGGGCGCCCCAGCGGTCGCGGTCCACCGGGAAGAGGAGCGAGCGCGAGCGCGACAGCGCGCGGGCCAGGTCGAGGTTCGGCACCGGCTGCGGGATGAACCCGCGCCCGCGGTACCGCTCGGCGGAGAGGCGGGCGCCGACGACCCAGCTCTGGTCCATCCCCTGGCCCCCACCGCCGCCGAGCGTCACGCCGGCGTGCGGCGCGTCGAGGACGAGGGCCAGCTGGCCGTAGACCTGGCCGTAGGGGCCGGTCTGGCCGGCGTGGGCGGGGAGCTGGAGCTGCCCGCGCAGCCCGAGCCCGGAGGCGAGCTCGACCCCGACCCCGAGCGCGACCGCCCGCGCGATGAGGTCGCCGCGCCCCTGATCGTCGGAGAGGAGGTCGGCGGAGAGGGTGAGGCCGTCGCCGAGCAGCCGCGTCGCGGCGCCCAGGTCGTAGCCGATGGGCAGGCGCCGGCCCGAGAGCTCCGCGTTCATCCCGCGCACCGCGAGGCCGAGGGAGAGGTGGCGGGTGGGGCGCAGCGTGAGGCCCGCGTCGAGGCTCCACAGCTTCTGCAGCGCCGGATCGGGGGAGGAGTAGAAGTTGCCCGCCACCGCCAGCGAGGCGAGCTGGCCGGCGGGGAGGGCGAGCGCGAAGGTGGTCTTGCGGAAGCGCGCGCCGCCGCCGTCCTGGGGGCGGATCCACTCCATGGCGAGCGTGGGCACGAGCCCGAACGCCGGCACGGTGAGCCAGAACCCGTCCTCGCCCAGCCCCGTCCCGCGGCGCCCCTCGTGGAAGTACTGGAGGGTGGGGGCGGCCACGAAGCCGGTGCCGGCCGGGTTGAGCTGGACGGCGGTGGGCTCCTCGGCGCCGGCGAGGGAGAGGCCGGGGACGGCCAGACCGCCCGGGGCGCCCAGCGCGCGGCCCTGCAGGTTCGCCGTCTGGGCGGCCGCGGCGAGCGGGAGGGCGGCGGCGAGCGCGGCGGCGAGCTTGACGCAAGGTGACATGGAGGCCCCTCGGGGAGGCCGCCATCTTGTCACTCCTCGTTGCCGGCGTCCTCGACCTTTCGGAGATCGTCCTCGCCGAGCGGGACGAGGTGGCCCGACTTGTACTGCCGGAACAGCTCGAAGATCTGCTCCTTGTGCGGGCGCACCTTGCCGATGGGGCACTGCTCCCAGTCCTTCACCGGCTCGTCGCAGTACCCCATCCGCTTGTCGCCGCACTTCGGCTGCAGGTACCCGCCGATCTCGGGGACGGCCTTCACGATCTCGCGCCGCATGAGCGCCACCATGTGGCGGATCTCCCACTGCGCGCGCCAGCACAGGCGCAGGTCGGCGATGTGGAGCAGCTCGGCGAAGTTGACCATCACCTGGAAGTTGGTGGGGGTCGCGTTGGGCAGCACGAACCGGGCGTCCTCGGCCGGGATGCCCCGCTCGAGCGCGAGCTGGTAGACCCGCGTGATCTCCGCCATGAGCCGGTCGTACTCGGCCCGCATCCCCGGGGTCTTCTCCCAGGTCTTGGGCGTCACGTAGTCGAGCCGCTCCTCCTTGTACTTCACGTACCGCTGCGACTGCTGCTCGAAGCTGATGCCGATGCGGTGGCGGACGAACTGGTGGCTGAGCGAGCGCGAGACGCCGGAGATGCCGAACCAGAAGACCACCTGCTCGAGCGGCGAGGCGTGGCCGGTCTTGAGCCGCTCCTGGATGAAGTCGCGGATGGTCGCCGGCGCGATGCGACCGTCGCCGATCTCGGCCCACACCTCGGCGGGGGTCTTCGGGGTGTAGCAGGTGCGGTAGGCCCCGTAGAGCTTGGTGAGGGGATCCCGGGCGTAGTCGATGAGCGTCACTTCGAGCGGCATGCGTAGAACGTAGCGCCTGGCCCTGACGCCGCGCTATACGTCGCGTCCATGTCCGAGCTCACCTCCGCGAAGCTGGCCTCCAGCTCGCGCGTCGAGATGACGCAGTTCGTCCTGCCCGGCTACGCCAACAGCTTCGGCAACGCCTTCGGCGGGCGGGTCATGCAGTGGATCGACCTGGCCGCCGCCATGGCCGCCATGCGCCACACCCGCATGCCGGTGGTGACCGCCTCCATCGACCAGCTCGCCTTCCACGGCCCCATCCGCGTCGGCCAGATCGCCATCCTGAAGGCGCGGGTGAACGCGGTCTTCGGCAGCTCGATGGAGATCGAGGTGACGGTCGAGTCCGAGGACCCGCGCAGCGGCGAGCAGCGGCTGTGCTGCGACGCCTTCGTCACCTTCGTCGCGCTCGGGAAGGACGGCAAGCCGGCCAAGGCGCCGCTGCTCCTCACCGAGACCGAGGACGAGGCGCGCCGCGCCGCCGAGGCGGCCGTCCGCCGCGCCGAGCGCATCGCCAAGCGTCCCCGCCCCTGAACCCACCCAGGAGGAATCCCGTGTCCAGAACCGTCCCCGCCGCGGCGCTCGCCTGCGCGCTCGCGCTCGCCTGCAAGTCCACCGGCGCCACCGCCCCGGGCGCCTCTGCCGCCGGCGCCGCCGCCGTGTCGGCGCCCGCGCCCGCCACGCCCGGCATCGACCCCTCCATCGTCGACCCGGCGGTGAAGCCGTGCGACGACTTCTACCGCTACGCCTGCGGCGGCTGGCTGGCGAGGACGCCCATCCCGCCGGAGAAGTCCATCTGGAGCCGCGGCTTCTCCGAGGTGGAGGAGCGCAACGTCGCGCTCCTGCGCCAGGTGACCGACGCCGACGCGGCGGGCCAGCTCGACGCGAAGGACCGCTTCCCGCAGAAGGTCGGCGACTTCTACGCCGCGTGCATGGACGAGGCCGGCATCGAGGCGCGCGGCACGAAGGACCTGCTCGCCGCCTGGGCGCGCATCGACCAGGCGAAGGACGTCCCGGGCCTGGCCCAGGAGCTGGGGCTCCTGCACAAGCAGGGGGTCTTCCCGCTCTTCCGGCTCGAGAGCGACCAGGACGCGAAGGACGCGACCCAGGTGATCGGGGTGGTGGAGCAGGGCGGCCTGTCGCTGCCGGACCGCGACTACTACCTCAAGGACGACCCGAAGAGCGCCGCCATCCAGCAGGCCTACCGGGAGCACCTCGTCCGCATGCTGGGCCTGGCCGGCGCCGCGCCGGCGCAGGCGGCGGCGGACGCGAAGGCGATCTACGCGCTCGAGCACGCGCTGGCCGAGGCGCACTGGACGCGGGTCGAGATGCGCGACCCGCAGCGCACCTACAACCGGGTGGACCTCGCCGGCCTCGAGCAGGCCGCGCCCCGCTTCCCGTGGAAGACGTACCTCGACGCCCTCGGCCACGGCGGGCTCACCGCCTTCAGCACCACCACCCCGCGCTTCCTCGGGCGGATGAACGAGCTCCTCGGGTCCACCCCGCCCGCCACCTGGCGCACCTACCTCAAGTGGCGCGTCCTCTCCGCCACCGCCAGCCACCGGGCGCTGCCGAAGGCGTTCTACGACGAGCGGTTCGCGTTCCTCTCCAAGAACTTCACCGGCGCCGAGAAGCAGGAGGTGCGCTGGAAGGACTGCGTGCACGCGACCGACGGCGCGCTGGGCGAGGCGCTCGGGCAGGCGTTCGTGCGCCGCCACTTCGGCGAGGACGGCAAGGAGCGCACGCACCAGCTCGTCTCGGACGTGGAGGGCGCGATGGGGCGCGACCTCGACGGCCTCGCCTGGATGGACGGCCCGACCCGCGCCAAGGCGCGCGAGAAGCTCGCCAAGGTGGTGAACAAGGTGGGCTACCCGGACTCCTGGCGCGACTACGCCACCCTGCAGGTGGACCGCGCCTCCTACTTCAACAGCCTCCTCGCCGCGCAGGCGTTCGAGGTGAACCGCGATCTGTCCAAGATCGGCAAGCCGGTCGACCGCAACGAGTGGATGATGTCTCCGCCGACGGTGAACGCCTACTACAACCCGTCGATGAACGAGATGGTCTTCCCGGCCGGCATCCTGCAGCCGCCGTTCTTCATCCGCGGCGCGCCCGACGCGGTGAACTACGGCGCCATCGGCATGGTGGTCGGGCACGAGCTGACCCACGGCTTCGACGACCAGGGCCGCCAGTACGACGCGCTCGGCAACCTCCGCGACTGGTGGACGCCGGCGGTGGGGGCGGAGTTCGACCGGCGCGCCGCCTGCGTCGTGAAGCAGTACGACGGCTACGTGGCGGTGGACGACGTGAAGCTCAACGGCAAGCTCACCCTGGGAGAGAACATCGCCGACCTGGGGGGGCTCAAGCTCGCCTACGCGGCCTGGCTGGCGAGCCGCGCCGGCAAGCCCGCCGCGCCGGTGGCCGGGTTCACCCCCGAGCAGGCGTTCTTCGTCGGCTACGCCCAGTCCTGGTGCACGGCGGTGCGCCCGCAGGCGGCCCGGCTGCGCGCCGCCACCGACCCGCACGCCCCGCCGGTCTGGCGGGTCAACGGCCCGCTGGCGAACCTCTCCGCGTTCCAGGAGGCCTTCTCCTGCCCCGCCGGCAGCCCGATGGTGCGCGCCGGCGCCGACCGCTGCGAGGTCTGGTAGCCGCGGGGCGCCGCCGGCGGCCGTGCGCCGCCGGCGCGCCTCAGCCGCGCAGCGCCGCCGCGACGATGCCCGGGACGTGCCGCCAGTGCCCGTCCGCCTCGAGCGCCGCGAGGCGGCGGCCGAGCGCGTGGGCGGTCTTGTGGCTCGGCACGTACGGCAGCTTCACGGGGCTCCAGGCCGGGCCGCGCAGCACCAGCTTCTCGACGTGCTCGAGCATGCGGGTGTTGTGGACGAACCCGCGCCCGCTCTGGATGCCGGTGAGGGTCGAGCCGGGGAACGCGCCCCAGGGGCCGGTCCCGGTGGTGTAGGCGAGCCCCGGCCACAGGTTCACGCACACCGAGCCGTAGCGCAGCCCGCGCACGGCGCGCTCCACCGCCGCCGAGACCGTCCGGTCGAGCTGCGAGCGCGCGCTCACCAGCACCGCGGCGCTGAGCGTGCCCCACAGCCGCTCGTTGCAGAACCGCACCGCCTGGTCGAGGTACTCGACCGGATCGTCGCTCCCCACCTGCGTCTCGGAGAGGATCGAGCAGAACGGCTCGGTGGTGAAGGCCGGCTCGGCCGGGTCGTCCGGGTCGAGCCCCGGGAGCAGGGTCCAGGGGAGGGTGTGCTCGCCGCCGCCCAGCCGGCGGAGCTCGTCGCGGCCCTCGGTGAGGGCCTGGTAGCGCTCCTCGGCGCCCGGGTACCAGGCGCGGCGCGCCGGGGTGAGCGCCAGCTTCTGCAGCACGAGCTCGAGGAAGCGGTCGCGCAGCTTCCAGCCGCGCGGCAGGACCAGCATCTTGCCGGCGATGCAGTTGAACGAGGCGTTGTGCGTCACCATCCCGGCGACCCCGTCGGCCTGGTAGGCCAGCTCGCGCTCGGACCAGGAGCCGGGCACCACCAGGATGGGCGTGACGTTCCCGAGCTCGCTGGAGATGGGCTTCTGGAGCAGCGGGGCGCCGCGCGCCATGCGCTCCGCCCGCTCCGGGCCCGGGGGGCCCCACACCAGGAGGTCGTGGGTGCGGTTCGAGCCGGTGATGTGCAGCTCGTCCACCGCGGGGTGCTGGGCGAGGTAGGCCCCCTCCTCGGCGCCGCCGTACACGACGGCGAGGAACCCGGCCGCGATGGCGCCCGCGAACGCCTCCTCGAGCAGCGGCCCCAGGTACGCGTTCACCGGGTTCATCTTGAGCAGGCAGACCTTGCCCTCGTTGAAGAGCTTCGTGACCACGTCGGCGGCCGGGATCGAGTTCACGTTGCCCGCGCCGAGCACGAGGCAGACCTTCCCGTCGTGGTCGGGCGCCTTGTGGAAGCGCGCCCGCGAGCGGTTCATCTCGTCCTCGTCCACGCCCGCCTCGAGGTGCACGTCGCCGCGGATCCCGGCGTAGAGGAGCGCGTCCAGCCGGTTGGCGGGGAAGACGCGGACGGTGAGGCGGCCGTCGGCGGTCTCGCCGGTCTGGCCCACCGGCGTGTTGCCGTTGCGCTCCAGCATGACGAGCGAGCGGACGGTCTGGCGCAGGAAGCGCAGCGTGGCGTAGGGCGAGGCGAGCCACTCCTCTCCCTCCTGCGGCGTGCCCGGCTGCAGGCCCTTGGCGGCACAGGCGGCGGCGACCGCCCGCTCGGCGATGGCGGCGGCGCCGCGGTGGAGGTCGCGGGCGAGCGCGATGCGGGCCGCCAGCGGGCGCCTCGCCCAGCGCGACGCCCCCTCGCGCAGCCGCTGCAGCGCCTCGTCGAGCCGGGCGCGCTCGGTGGGCTTCGGGATCTCCACGGCAGCGGGCATCGCGCACCTCTCGGTCCGAGAGCGTAGAGCGCGCGGGGCCCGCCGGCACGGGACATTTCGGTGCCGCGGCGGGGGCGCGGGGGCGGCGGCGGGTCAGGCCGGGCGCAGCGTGGCGAGCGTGACCTCCGGATCCGAGTCGATCCGGAGCCGCAGTGCCGAGTTGCCGATCCCGCGGTTCACGTAGAGCTGCACCGCGCCGAGGCGGTAGAGCCCGCGCTCGTAGGGCTCGTGCGCGAGCGTGCGCAGCATGAACGGCGTGAGCCCGGGGACGTGCCACTGGCCGCCGTGGGTGTGTCCGGACAAGCAGAGGAGCGGCAGCCCGGCGCCCCGGAGGTCGTCGGCGGTGCGAGGCCCATGCGCGAGCACGAGGCGCGAGCCGGGCTCGGCCCCCCGCAGCGCCTCCTCGGGCCGCGCCTGGCCGGTGAGCCGGTCGTCCACGCCGATGACGGTGAAGGGCGCGCCGCGCAGCTGCAGGGTGGTGTTCTGGTTGCGGAGCACCGCGTAGCCGAGCGCCTGCAGCGCGCGCGTGGCGCCGCGGGCGTCCACCCAGTGGTCGTGGTTGCCGAGCACCGCCACGGTGGGCGCGAGGAGCCCGCCCAGCTGCTCGCGCATGAGGCCGACGCCGCGCCGCTCGCGGCAGAGGTAGTCGCCGGTGAGGACGACGAGGTCGGGATCGAAGGCGTTGGCGCGGTCGATGGCGTCGCGGATGCGCTCGCGCGGCGTGCGCGCGCCGACGTGGAGGTCGGAGAGCTGCACCACCCGCAGGCCGGCGTGGGCGGGATCGAGCCCCTCCACCGCGAACGCCCGGGCCTCGCTGCGGGTCGGCTCGGTGGCCGCGGCGGCGGGCGCGGCCCCGCCGGCGACGGCCAGCGCCGCCGCGCCCTTCAGGAAGTCTCGCCGAGTGAGCGCCATCGTTCAGGCCGGGAAACGCTCCGCGCGCCGGCGCCATTCCGGCCGCGGAGGCGGCCCGCCAGTGTCGCAGAGACGGCCCGGCCCGCACAAGCGCGGGCGCCGCGCCGCCTACTTGCCGCCGAGCAGGTTCGACGGCGTGACGCCGAGCGCCTTCGCCATCTTCTCGACGGTCTCGAGCGGCGGCGATCGCTGGCCGCGCTCGAGCATCGAGACGTAGGACACCGAGATGCCGACCTTGTCGGCAAGCGACTTCTGCGAGAGCTTCTTCTTCGCGCGAAGGCGCCGGACGTTGCCAGCGAAGCGGGTCAGCAGATCCATTGTGGCCGGGCTTTAGCAGAGCGTACGGGCGGTGCGCATCGACCTTTTAGGGTTCGGGTGTGAAGTCGGATGGTCACGGTGCGTCACGCTCCTTACCGTCACGGTCAGTCCCCACCCACATGCGGAGGAGCACCTGATGGCGAAAGCGATCTGGAAGCTCGCGATCGGCGACGAGGCGCCGGATTTCGAGCTCCCGGCCACCGGCGACACGGCTGGCAAGGGAGGCCCGAAGAAGAAGGTCCGCCTCTCGGACTACCGCGGCAAGAAGAACGTCATGCTGGCCTTCTTCCCGGCCAGCTTCACCCCCGTCTGAACCGTGCAGATGCCCTCGTACGAGGAGGATTCCTCCGAGTTCGAGCGGCGCAATGCCCAGGTTCTGGGCATCAGCACGGATCTCGTCCACGCGCAGGAAGCCTGGGCCAAGTCCCTCGGCGGGCTGTCGTACCCCCTCCTGGCGGACAACTGGCCGTACGGCTTCGTCGCCGCCCAGTACGGCGTGCTCCGGGGCGACGGGCTGGTGGAGCGGGCGATCTTCGTCGTCGACAAGCAGGGGAAGGTTGCCTACATCGACATCCACGACATCTCGCAGCAGCCGCCCACCGACAAGATCATGGCGGCGCTCGACAAGCTGAAGTAGCGGGCCGTGCGGCTCGAGGAGCTCTCGATGGCGACCGAGAAGACCGAAGGGAAGCCCCTCGAGCTGTCGCGGTACTGCGTCCCGTACACCCCCTTCGCGGGGAAGCTGGAGGAGGCGACCATCTGCCTCGTCTCCACCGCGGGCGTCCGCGAGAAGAGGGACGCCCCCTTCCAGGTGGAGGGGGACGCGAGCTACCGCGTGATCTCCGGCGAGGCCGCGGGCGCGGACCTCACCTTCGACGACGCGCACTACGATCACGCCTGCGCCGACCAGGACATCAACTGCATCTTCCCCATCGACCGGATGCGGGAGCTCGCCCACGAGAAGCGCATCGGTGGCCTCACCGAGCAGCACTTCTCGCTCGGGTTCAGCATGGCGCTGCGCGACCTGCGCGAGAAGACGCTGCCGCAGCTCGTGCGCGAGATCGACCGCACCCGGCCCAGCGCCGTGCTGCTCACCGGCGGTTGACGCCTCTGCCACCGCACGGTGGTCACCGTGCAGCGGATGATCGAGCTGATCGGCATCCCCACCGTCGTCATCACCGTCGAGCCGGAGGAGAGCGCGCAGGCCCGGCCGCCGCGGGCGCTCTGCCCGCGCGGCTTCGTGGCCGGCCACTCGCTCGGCAAGCCCAACGCGCCCGAGCTGCAGAAGCGCATCCTCACCGACGCCCTCGCGCTCCTCACCGGCCCGGCGCGGCCGGGCGAGGTGATCGAGCGCGAGTACACCTAGCCGCCGCGGCGGCCGTCACGGCCCCGCGTAGGCCACCACGCCGCCCGGCGCGCCGTGGAGCGAGCGCATGGCGAAGTAGACCACCGGGTTCGGCTGCGACCAGTCGTCGACCTGGATGCTCCAGGCGACGTGGTGCGCCAGCTCCGGGACCCCGGCCTTCGCCGCCAGCGGCAGGGACCACGCCCCGGCGTGCGTGTCGTAGCGGACGATCTCGCCCCAGTCGGTGCTGATCCAGAGCTGGTCGCGGCGGTCGCACGCCAGCGCCCACACGTTCTGGCCGCCGCCGGGGAGGCCGTAGGCGGCCAGGCTGCCGTCGCTGGTGCTGACGCGCGCGAGGCCGTGCGTCCGGGAGCCCACCCACAGCGCGCCGTCGGGGCAGAACGCCATCGCCTGCACGTCGTCGTCCGCCGGCTGCGTCAGCACCGTCGGGTCCGCCTTCGGGTCGTCGGGCCACAGGTCGAAGACGAGGTTCCAGTCCATCGCGACGCCGATCCCGAGGTTCGAGGTGTCGCCGCGCATCCCGCCGAGCCGCAGCCCGTTGTGCGCCCAGGGCTGCCCGGACGGCGCGAGGGCGATCGCCCAGGTCTCGCCGGTCTGAGCCGGGCCCTTCACCACGCCGTCGGGGTAGGTCGTCCCGTTGAAGGCCGGGTGCTCGTGCTCGAAGACGTTCCAGGCGCCGGTCACCGGGTCCGCGAACTTGGGGCAGACCGCCGGGTCGGCGCCGTGCGCGGAGGGGCAGCTCCGGATGTAGCCGTTCCCGTACCAGCCGCGCGCCTCGGCCTGGTCGTTGAAGAAGGCGGACAGGGTGACGTGCGTGCCGCCCATCCACACGTCGCCGTACTGGGGCGTGCCCGGGTGGTGGTTCACGGCGATCCGGTAGACCCGGTGCAGCTTGCGACGGCCGTACAGCATGAACTCGTCCCAGGGCTGGCAGGTCGGGGTCGCGCTGGGCGTCGAGGTCTGCTCGAAGGCGCCGCAGATGACCCCGGGCGCGGTCGCGACGTACACGTGGCGGGTCCGCGTGAGCTTGCCCGCCGCGGCGTCGAACGCCAGCACGTCGAGGCCGCCCGAGTCCTTCGCCCACTCCGCGTTGAGGTCGCCGTCGGTGCCGTACGCCCAGAACCCGGCGATCGCCTTACCCGCGGCCGCGCCGCCGACCGAGACGATCCGGCACAGGGCCGGGGCGCCGGGGGGCTGGGGGTGGGCGGTGCGGTCGAGGTCCGCCTCCGTCGCGGTGAAGGGATCGAGCCCCTGGAAGCAGTTCTGCGTCAGCCCGGCGGCGGCGGCGTCGAAGCGCGCGAAGGTGTCCTTCGCCGGGGCGAGCGCGGCCGCGGGCGCCTTCGCGTACACGGCGTCGCCGCCCGCCACGTAGACGTTCCCGCCCTCGTCGGCGGAGACGTCGTAGGTCTCCGCGGGCAGCCCCTGCTGCGCGCCGTAGAAGGTCCAGCCGTCGAGCGTGACCGGCGGCGCCAGCGTCACGCCGGCGTCGGGGGTGCCGGCGTCCGGGGTGCCCGTGCCGGCGTCGGGAGCGCCGGCGTCCGCCCCGCCATCGCCCGCGCCGCTGCCCGCGGCGGCCACCGCGCCGCCCCCGCCGTCCGGGTCGGCGCCGCCGTCGCTGGCGCCCGCGTCCGAGCCGGCGAGCGGGCCGGCGTCCGGCGGCACGCTCACCTGCTCCTGCTTCCCGGCGCACGCCGCGAGCGACAGCCCCAGCGCCACCTTCATCGCCCACCCACCCCTCGCCATGCCGGCCTCCCGCCTGCTCACCACCTCGACGAACGGTGGGAGCGCGCCCTGGCGGGCGCCAGGCCTGCGATCGGGAGCCGCCCGCCCGAGACGCCCTCACGGGCCCGCGTAGGCCGCCACGCCGCCGCCGGCCGAGATGGCGCCGCTCGCGTCCGCGCTGGCCATGAAGGCGGCGTACACGATGCGTGGATTCGACCAGCGGTCGATCTGGATCGAGCGCACCGGCTGCCGCGCGAAGTCGGGCAGGCCCGCCGGATCGAGCGCGGTGAACTGGCCGTCGCGCCAGCGCAGGAGGCCGCCCCAGCCGAGCCCGATCCACACGGACTGGTCGCTCGGGTCGCAGGCGACGGCGTACACGCTGTCGCCGTGCGTGCCGGGGTCGGGCAAGGAGAGGTACGTCACGCCGCCGCCGGGATCGCGCCGGGCGAGGCCGTGCGCGGAGGAGCCGATCCAGAGCGTCCCGTCGTCGCAGAAGGCGAGGGACTCGACGTTGTCGTCGATCGACTCCGTGGGGACGGCGTTGTCGGGCCAGAAGTCGTACCAGAGCGGGTTCGCGGCGGTCTCCGGCTCGAGCCACCACACGTCGTCGTGCAGGTCGGCGCCGTACCCCCTGAGCCAGGCGGTGCGGAAGCCGTTCGAGCACCAGGGCGTGCCGCTCCGCGGGTCGACCGCGACGGCGTGCGTGTAGCCGGTGAGGAAGGCGTTGCGCGTGTTCGACCAGAACGCGGGGTGGTCGTGCTCCCACACGTCCTTCGCGTCGGCCCACTTCGCCGGCTGCCCGGCGGTGCGGTCGCGGAGGCCGCGCGCCGCGGAGTCGTGGAGGTAGGCGGTGATGCTGGCGTGGGTGCCGCCCAGGAAAGCGTCGCCGTAGAGCGGCGTGCCCGCCTGGTGGTTCACCGCGATGCGGAGGACCTGGCGCAGCTTGCGGCGCCCGACCTGCCAGAAGAAGGGATCGGGCGGGTTGGGGCAGGAGGTGGCGCGGCTCTCGACGAGGCGGCCGCTCGCGTCCGGCGCGACGCAGACGGTCTGGGGCGGCGAGGCGAGGAAGAGGTGCCGGGTGCGGGAGAGCTTCGCGCCGTCGAACTGGACGAGGTCGGCGCCGCCCGAGTCCTGCGCCCAGTCGGCGTCGAGGTCCTCGTCGGTGCCGATGCCCTTGAGGCCCACCACCGCCGTCCCGGGCGCGGCGCCCGCCACCGAGACCACCGGGCAGAGCCGGGGCGCGCCGGGCGGGGCCGGATGGACGCGGTTGATGGCGGCGGGAAAGGCAGGGTCCGACTCGGCCGGGAGGCCGGCGTAGCAGTTCTGCGTGAGCCCGGAGGCGGCCGCGTCGTAGCGCTGGAACGCGGCGTCGCCGCGCCGCTTGGCGTAGAGGGCGTCGCCGCCCGCCACGTAGACGTTGCCGCCCTCGTCGGCGGAGGCGTCGTTCACGTCGCGCGAGAGCCCCTGGGCCGTACCGTAGAAGGTCCAGCCGTCCTTCGTGAACGGAGGCGTGAGCGCGGTCCCGCCGTCGGTGCCCGCGTCCGGCGCGCCGGCGTCGGGGGACCCTGCGTCCGGCGTCCCTCCGTCCGCGGCGCCGCCGTCCGCGCCCGTGGCGGTGACGCCGCCGTCGTCCGGGGCGCCGCCGCCGGTCGAGGCCGGCGAGGACGGGTGTGAGCCGCCGCTGCAGGCGGCCAGGACGGCCGCGCACCAGAAGCCTGCCAGGGCTCGCCGCGCCAGGACCATGGGCCTCTCCCCCGCGCCGCGGGGGGCGCGCACACAAGGTTGGAGCGTTCCCAGGGGGCGCCAAGGCTGCCTGTGGGATGGCGGCGGGGGCGGGGAGCGTACGGCGGGGGTCCACTGGGCGCGGCGCCCGGTCGCCGGGCGGCCGGGCGGTCCACGGCGCGGGCGGGCCCGGCCGGCGCGGCGGATGGCGGGCGCGGGTTTGCGCCTGGCACCGCCGCTGCAGAACGCGTCGCGCGGGAGGCCTCCATGACGAGGACACCGGGCGCGCGGGAGCGGGGCGGCGAGCTGGCGGCGTGGCAGCGGCTGGAGGACGAGGCTGCGCACGCGGCCGCCGGCCTGCGCGCCGCCCGCGAGCGGGCGCGGGTCGCGCGGTCCCGCGCGGCCGATCGGCGGGAGCGAGGTGAGCAGGCGCGCCTCGCGGGGCAGGAGGCGTTCGCGGTCGGGCTCCTCGACGCCGCAGACGCCCATGAGCTCACCGCCCGCCGCGCCGAGGTGGAGGCCGTGGAGCTCGAGCGGCGCCATGGCGCGCTGCGGCGGGAGGCCGACGCGCGGCGTGTGCGCCTGGGGGCGCGGGGTTCCAGCCCGGTGCGGCTCGCGCCGGAGGAGCTGGCGTGAGCGGCGTCAGCGGCGCGAGGGCCGGCGGGGTCGCGCCCGGCGCCGCCCGGAGCGGGGCGGCGGCGCGGTCCCCTCCGCCGGGCGCGTTCGCGGCGGCGCTGGCGCGCGCCCGCACGGCGCCGCGGCGCGCGCGGCCGGGGGCGACGGCGGGCCCAGGCGCGGGTCTGGAGGAAGCGGGAGCGCTGGCGCGCTCCGCCGCCGACGCGGGCCAGGCGGCGCTCGGCAAGCGGCGGCGCGGCGCCGAGGAGGGCCACCAGGCGCTCGGCGAGCGGCGGTCGAGCGCCGAGCCCGACGGAGGCGCCGCGGCGCCGCGCTCGCCCGAGGCGCCCGCGCCCGGTGCCGCCGAGCCGCGCGCTCCGGAGGGCGCCCGCGCCGGCCCCCTCTGGCCGCCGGCCGCGCTCGAGGCGCTGGCGCTCGCCGCCCGGCGAGGCGAACGCCCCTCCCTCGAGCTGTCGATGGGGCGCGAGGTGCGGGTGACGCTGGTGCGCGCCGCGCGCGGCGTCGAGGTGCTCCTCGACGTCCGCGCCGGCCTCCGCCCCGCCGCCGAGGCCGAGCTCCCCCGCCTCGTCGCGGCGCTGCGCGAGCGCGGGGTCGCGGTCGCGCGGGCGGAGGTCCGGGCGCCGTCCCGCGCGTTGACGGCGCGGCAGGGGTCCGCTACAAGGGCTCCCTTGCAGCGTGATGGCACCGTCGCCAAGTGGTAAGGCCCGGGTCTGCAAAACCCGTATTCGGCGGTTCGAATCCGCCCGGTGCCTCCAACAATCCCGCCAGCTTAGCTCAGTTCGCCGCCCTCGCGGGTGCGGCGGCATTCACGAGCCATCGCCGGCGAGTCAGCCGCGGGTGGCGCTGGGGCGCCCATGCGTTCGCGCGGTCGTCTCCGCGACGGGCGACCAGGGCGCCGCGGCGGGCGCACCTCCCGCCGGCGCGACGCCCTCGGGCTGCGCCTCGCCCCCCAGCCGGAAGGTGCCGACCAGCTTCGAGAGGTCCTCCGCCTGGCCGTTCAGCTCGACCGCGGCCGAGGACGACTCCTCGGAGCTGGCCGCGTTCTGCTGGGTGACCGTGTTCACCTGAGCCATGGCCTGGTTGACCTGCTCGATCCCTGCTGCTTGCTCCTTCGCCGCAGCTGAGATCTCGGCGACGATCTCGCTCACCTTCGTGACGGAGACCACGATCTGGGAGAGCTTGACGCCGACCTGGCTCGCGGTGGCGGTGCCCTCGCCGGCGACGGTCACCGACTGCCGGATGAGCTCCTCCGTCTTGCTGGCCGCCTCCTTCGAGCGCGTGGCGAGTGAACGCACCTCCTCGGCCACGACCGCGAAGCCACGGCCCGCCTCCCCGGCCCGCGCGGCCTCCACCGCCGCATTCAGCGCGAGCAGGTTGGTCTGGAAGGCGATCTCGTTGATGTCCTTGATGATCTGGGATGTGCCCTCGGCGGAGGCCTTGATCTTGGCCATGTCCTGAGTCATCCGCTCCATGGCGGTGCTTCCCTCGGTCGCCGCTCCCTTGGCCGCGGCCGCGAGGGCTGCGGCCTGCTGGGCGTTGTCCGCAGCGTGCCCGGTCATGCCTGCCAGAGACTCCAGGCTCGACGCCGTCTCCTCGAGCGAGCTGGCCTGCTCGGACGCGCCGCTCGCGACCGCCTGACTCGACGAGGCGATCTGGCCAGCGGCCGACGAGACCTGGGCGACCGAGCGCGAGACCTGGCTCATCGCCCGTTGCAGGCCCTCGCCCGTGGCGTTGAGCGCATCCTTCATCCGGCCGAACTCGCCGGCGTACTGGCCGGTCATCCTGGCGCCGAGGTCGCGGTCGGCGAGCCGCTCCGCCATGCCCCGGACCTCGCTCACCGGCTGTGCGATGGCGTCGAGGAGCTCGTTCAAGCTCCTCATCAGCGCGGCGTTGTTGCCGAGGTACTTGCGCTCGTCGACGCGTGCGTCGAGCCGCCCGACCTTCGCAGCGTCCAGGAGCCGCCGCAGGTCTTCGCCCCGCGACTCCACCACGTCGATGAGCTGGTTGAGGCTCTGCTTGATGCGGTTGAAGTCCCCCTGGTACTCGGTCGTGATGCGGGACGGGCTCTCCCCGTTCGCGATCTGGTGGACGTGCTCCGCGGTCACCTGGAGCGGCGCCGTGAAGGCCTCGATCGTCGCGTTCATCCCGACGAGCACGGGGCGGAACTCGGCGCTCACCGCCGCCAGATCGGCTCGGACTTCGAGCGCTCCCCGCCGGACGGCATCGCACAGCAAACGCGCCTGCGAGATCATCGCGTCGAGCACGCGCTGGACGCCGCGAATGATCAGGGTCGCCAGGAGGAGCGAGGCGAGCAGCGCCGCGCCGAAGGTGGCCAGCAACATCCACCGCCCGCGGTGGAGGTCGCCGAGCGCGCGCTGGCGCGTCGCCGTGAAGCTCGCCCGCTGGTCGCCGCACAGCTCGAGGATGATGGCGCGCGCGTCCCTCCAGACGGGGGTCTCCTTCTTCCGGAGCAGGTCGACCGCCTCGTCCCTGCGCCCGCCCGCGGCGAGATCCATCACCTCGTGCTTGAGGGCGTCGTCGCGCGCCCAGAGATCGGCCACGCGGGCGAGCCGGTCCTGCATCGCCGCCGGCGCCGTACGGCGCGCCCGCTCCAGCGCGGCCACGAAGCCCGCGTCCGCATCACGGAAGTTGGACTTGCCCTTCTCGTCGGCTCCGCCGGCGAGCATCACGTTCCGAGTGGCCTGCCCGCTCTGAAGCCCGTTTCCATAGAGCGTCTGCAGGTCGACCAGCAGGTCGAGGTCGCGGCCGGTGACCGCGGCCATCGCGGCCTCCGCCCCGAGTCCCTGGAGCACCGCGATCCCGCCCACGGTACTCAGGCCGACAGCCACGAGCGCCGCCAGCACGAAGAGCCGGACGCGGATGGTAGTCCTATCGTGCATGGTGGGCCCTCGGATGTGGGACGCCGCATGGCGCGAGGTGCATGCTCCACACCACCCGGCAACGTCCGGCGGCCCAGTGATCTCTGGCGTATGGCTGCATCGACCTCCGGGTGTGCGTGACCCTGGGTGTGGACCCCCCGCGCACGCGCTGGCGCGGTGGCATGGCTCCGAGCCAGTCACCGCGCGACGGCTTCGACGGGCGCAGGCCGCGAGCCCCGGGAGAAAACCGGCGAGCCCTCGGCCGGGCGCACGGACAGGGGCGTCCGACGGCAGCGCGGACCCCACATCCCCCGATCCCACGACGTGCCTCCGCTCGTCGAGCTGACCACTCCTTGAAGAGAGGGGGGTCGTCCTGGAGGTGGCCCATGTCCGCGAGCGCAGCGCTTCGAGCCTCGAAGCACCGGTGTAGCTGCAGCCGGCGCGCGACCTACCGCGTGCGCGCGCGCCGCGGGCGCCACGCCAGCACCGATCACCCGCTGTGCCAGCGCTGCTGGCGGTCGCTCGTGGACCGCTACCGGGTGAGGACCCCGGCGGTGCACCGCTGGCTCGAGGACGAGCTCCTCGCCCGCGTCCTCGTCCGCGCCGCGGCCCCGAGCTAGCGCTCGGACCGCGCGGCTTGCTTCGGAGTCCCCCGGCGCCCCGAACCCCTCGGGGCACGTCCCGCGCGGGCTGACACGGCGCAGCTTTGTCTCTGCGGGGTGAAACCCGGGGAGGCGGATGGCGGAATGCGGGGGACTGTGCCGGGGGGCGGGGGCGGTGGCGGAGGGCCGTGGGTCGCGGCCGCCGCGCCGGGGCAGGGGACGCTCTCGACGCGGGCGCGGTTCGCGCGCTTCGTCGCGGTGGGCGCGTCGGGCGTGGCCGTGAACCTGGGCGCGCTGGCGCTCCTCGCCGGGGCGCTGCGCGTGCGCGAGGTGGTCGCCTCGGCCCTGGCGATCGAGCTGAGCATCCTGTGGAACTTCGCGCTCAACGACGCCTTCACCTATCGTGATCGCAACGCGGGGGCGTCGGCGGGGCGGGCGGGGCGGGTGCTCCGCTACAACGCCGTGAGCCTGGTCGGGCTCGCGCTCCAGCTCGGCACGTTCGTGCTCCTGCGGGTGCTCCTCCTCAAGGCGCTCGGGCGCGAGTCGCTGGGGCCGCTCCGCTACCTGGCGCAGCTCGCCGGGATCGCCCTCGCCACCTTGTGGAACTTCACCGGGAACCTGCGCTTCACCTGGCGCCAGGCAGGGGCGCGGGCCGGGGAGGGGGCGGCGTGAGGCCGGTGGAGCAGGCGGCGGCGCCGGCCGGGCTCTCCGCGCCGGTCTGGCCGCGCGAGGCGCCCGCCGCGCGCGCCCGCGCGGCGGCGTCCGGCCACGCGCCGGCGGCGATCTTCGTCGGGCTGCTGGCGCTCGGGCTCGCGCCCCTCTGGCTCGTGCCGCACGTCCCGACGCAGGACGGCGCGAACCACGTCGAGAGCGTCCTGGGCCTCCTGCGCCTCCCGCACTCCGCGCTCCTCCAGCACCACTACCTGCCGAACTACGGCCCGCAGCCGAACTGGCTCACCCAGCTCCTCTTCGCGGGCCTGGTGCAGCTCGTCTCGCCGCGGGTGGCTGAGAAGCTGGTCCTCTCCGGCTACCTGCTCCTCCTGCCGCTCGCCTTCCGCTACGCCCTGCCGCGCACCGCCCGCGGCCGCTGGGCGGCGCTCGCCATCTTCCCTTTCCTCCACAGCTACCCCTTCCACATGGGGTTCTGGAACTTCAGCTACAGCCTGGTCCTCTTCTTCGCGGCCGTCGGGTGCTGGTACCGCCGGCGCGGGCGGTTCACGGCGCGGAGCGGGCTCGCCTTCTCGGCCCTCACCGTCGCCCTGTTCGCCGCGCACTCGGTCTCGACCGCGGCCGCCTTCGCGGCCATCACGGCGGTCCTCGCCTGGCGCGGCGGGCTCGCGCTCTGGCGCGCCCGCCGCCACGTCCGGCGGCGGTCGGTGGTGGTGCGCGGCTACCTCAGCCGGGCGATCGCGACCTACGCCTGGGCGCTGCCCGCCATCGCGCTCCTCGCGTTCTTCCTCGTCCACCAGCCGAAGCCCTACGCCTACCGTCCGTCGCTCTTCGACTACGCCAAGCACCTCGCGAGCCTCTACGCCCTCGTCTCCTTCGACCGGCGCGAGCTGTTCCTCACCTTCCCGGTGGCGCTGGCGGTCGCGGCGGCGGTGCTGCTCGCGCTGCGGGCCCGCGCCCGGCGCGCCCTGCGGCCGGTGGACGGCTGGCTCGCCGCCGCCGCGCTCGCCACCGCCCTCTACTTCCTCACCCCCGACTCGGTGGCCGACGGCGCCCAGCTCACCGACCGCCTCGCGCTCTACCCGTTCTTCGCGGCGCTGCTCTGGCTCGGGTGGTCGAGCGCCCCGCTCGTCACGGTGCGGCGCGCCGCGCTGGCGCTGGCCGTGCTCTTCCTCGCCGCCACCGGCTTCCGGCTGGCGAAGTACCAGCAGCTCGACGGCTACCTGGCCGAGTACGAGTCGGTGGCGACGCACGTGCCGGAGGGCAGCACCATCCTGCCGCTCACCTTCGCGCCCTTCGGGCCGCGCGAGGGCGGGGCCATCGACGGCAAGAAGCTGCTCTCCTACCGCGTCCAGGTGTTCCAGCACGTGAACGGCTGGATCGCCTCCGACCGCCGCGGCGTGGACCTCGACAACAGCCAGGCCAAGACCACCCACACGCCCCTGCGCTGGAAGGACGAGACGAACCCGTTCACGTACCTCAACACCCGGCCGTTCGGGCTGGAGGACGAGCCGCCCTGCGTCGAGCTGTGGGCCTACACCCGGCTCGTCGGCCGGATCGACGCGGTGCTGGTGTGGGGTGCGACGGAGAAGAGCGCGCAGGACGCGTGCGGCGGGGCGGTGCTGGCGGAGCTGGCGCGCGACTACGAGCGCGTCTACGTCTCGCAGCCGCGCGGGATGGCGGAGCTGTGGAGGCCGAAGGCGGCGCGGTGAGGCTCCAGGCTCGAGGGGCAAGACGCGTCGTGCCCCTCGCACGCCGGCGGCCGGACGGCCTGGAGCGGCCCCTCTCCCCTGGCCTCATGATTGGCCACAAGTCTTCCCCGGCACGTCAAAGCCAGCAGAGAGGTGCGTGGCCGTTCCGCGGCCGCTGCCTCGTCGAGGCAGGGCACCATCCGGCGACCGGTACCGGCGAGGCGCCGCCCCCCGGCCGCGGCGCCGGCCGCAAGATCGGCTCACGATCCGGTGCCGCACTGCCCCAGCGTTCACGTCGAGCCAGCGGCCTCAGCGCGAGTGCCGCACGCCCCAGAAGTGCTTCCGCTGGCGGCGGTAGGTGGAGCGCTCCGGTCCGCGCCCTTCCGGAACTGATTCATGCGCTCCCTCCCGAAGACGTGCTCCGCGTGCAGCGAATTGTGACTGCGGCAACACAGTCTCAGGTTGTCGGCGGTGCTGCGCCCGCCGAGCGCCACCGGCTGGATGTGATCGAGCTCCAGCATCCAGGTGCTCCCGCAGCGGTGGCCGTCCGGCGAGCACCAGGCGCAGCGCCCGCCGTCCCGCTTCCAGACCTCGCGGCGCACCGCGGCCGGGATGGGCTCGCGCTGGCCCGGGGCCAGCGGCGGCGCCTTCTCAGCCGGCGCGGGGCTCTTGAGCTTCCGCGAGGGCTCCACCGCTCCGCGGCGCTTGCCGTGCTTCTCGAGCGCGCACTTCACCGCCTCGCGGAGGAGCGCGCCGAGGTCGCCGTTCTGGACCTTGTGGGCGAGGAGCGACTTCAGCTGGTCGAGATCCTTCTTCAGCTCGGCGTCCACGGTGACCCGCATCGAGTAGCTGTCGGCGCCGAGCGGCTCGAGCGTGGCCCGGCGCGGGGCGGGGAGTCGCGGCGGGTCGCTTGGCCGGAACTCCTGCGCAGCCGCCGCTTCGAGCGTCAGAGCCTCCACCGACGTCGCCCCGGGCTGTAGGGCGGGGGCTCGTCCCCCGCCGCCGTCGACCTCGACGCAGCCCGCCTCAATCGGCTTCGCGAGGGCAGCCGGCGCCTGCTCCGGCCTCGGGAGCCGCCGCAGCCCCTCCCGCGGCGCCGGTCGCGGCTGCAGCGACGCGACGAGCTGCTCCGTCTCCACCTTGGTCTT
>NZ_BJTG01000013.1 GCF_013340205.1 Anaeromyxobacter diazotrophicus | reverse complement strand
GCCGGCCGGGCGGGGGCGGGCGAGGCCGCCGCGGGGCGCGCCGCCGGATGCGGGGCGGCCGGGCGGGCCGGCGGCGGCCGGGGCGGCGGCGGCGGCGGGGGCCGCGCCTCGGTCCGGCGGGGCGGCTGCGCCCGCGAGAGCTTCGCGAGGTGCGCCTCCTCCTCCTGCGGCGTCACCACCAGCGGCGGCTGCCCGGCGCGCTGGCGCGCGTCGTCCTCGGCGCTGTAGTAGAGCTGCGCCGTGACGAGCCCCTTCACCACCAGCTCGCCGCGCTGGTTCTCGGTCCAGACCTCGAGGTCGATGGCGTAGACGCCGTTCCCCTCGAAGCGCCGGTCGACCAGGCGCCCGCGGCAGGTGAGGACGTCGCCCGGCCACACGATCTTGACGAACCGGGCGCTGTAGCGCCGGAGCCGGGCGCCGCGCAGCCAGTCGGCCACCAGCTCGGCGATGAAGCCCATGCCGAGCATCGCGGGCGCGAGCGCGCTCGGGAAGCCGGCGTTCCGCGCCAGGTGCTCGTCGACGTGCAGCGGGTTGAAGTCGCCGCTCGCGCCGGCGTAGCGCGCGATCTGGGTGCGGTCGACCGGCGGCTTGACGAGCGGCGGCAGCTCGTCGCCGACCTTGACCGCCTCGAAGTAGAGCTGTCGTGCCAGGAGCGCCATCGGTTCCCCTACCGCCGCAAGACGAAGGTGGCACGCGCGCGGAAGACGAGCGCGCCCTGCGGGTCGCGCCCCTCGTCCTCGAGCACCAGGATGTCCATCGGGCCGCTCGCGCCGGCGCGCTCCTGCACGTCGGCGACCCGAGAGACGACGGTGATGCGATCGCCCGCCACGATGGGCCGGCCGTACTCGAGCTGCTGCTCGCTCTGGAGCAGGGAGCGGGTGCCGAGGTCGAGCGCGTGCCGGAAGCGCTCGTTCATGGCGAGCGCGACCGGGAAGGTGGGCGGCGCCACCAGGCCGGAGAAGCCCGCCGCGCGCGCCGCCGCCTCGTCGGTGTAGATGGGGTTCGGATCGCCGAGCGCGTCGGCGAAGCGGCGGATGGCGCCCTTCTCCACCTCGTGCAGGACGGGCTCGCTCTCGCGGCCGATGAGCGACTTGTCGAGCATGTTCCCTCTAGCGCCCCGCCGGAAGGTCGAGGACGGTGACGAGCCCCTGCAAGAGCGACACGCGGAGGGCGGCGTTGACGGCGCTCCAGGCGGTGGCCTCGTCGCCCGGGAGCCCGCCTTCGACGCGCACCTTCACCGGCGGCCGGGCGTCGAGCTCCACCTCGTCGCGCGGGTCCTCGGCCCCGGCGGCGAGGACGAGCTCGAGCCGGACGCGCTCCGTCCCCTCCACGAACCCGCGCGCCACCTGGTGGACGCCGGCCACCTGCCCCGCCTTGACCGGCAGCGCCGCGGCGAGGTCCTCCTCGGCGATGAGCGGCGAGAGCTCCTCCTCCACCTCGTCGAGCTCGAAGCCGCAGCCGAGGGCGGCCAGCATCGCGGACTCGGAGAGCCCCACGTGGCCGAGCTCGCCGCGGTCGGCGGCGGCGTGGAACGCCTCCTCGTCGAGCCCCGCCCCCACCCGGCGCTGCAGGGCGGGGCGGCGGCGGGCGGTGTCCTGTACCCGCAGCGCGCGCACGTGGCGCACCGGCCCGGTCACCTGGGCCAGGAAGGCGGGGAGGCGGTCGAGGGCGAAGCCGGGGTTCACGCCCACGCCCACCACGGCGACCTGCCGCTCCTCGCACAGGGCGTCGAGCGCCTCGGCCTGCTCTTCGTGGTGGAGCCACGGGTAGGCGAGCTCCTCGCAGGTGGACACCACCGAGAGGCCGGCCTGCACGGCCGCCTCGAGCTGGGGCAGGACCGCCTCGAACGACGAGCCGGTCGCGTGCAGGAGGACGCCGCCGCGGGCGCGCGCGAGCGCCTGGCGAGCGTCGGCGGCGACGCTCAGGTTGGGCGCGCCTGGCCCGGCGAGCTCGGCGAGGCGCCGGCCGGCGTGGGCGGGGTCGACGGCGCCGACGAGCGTGAGCTCGGGTTGCTCGAGCACCGCGCGCGCGATGGCCTGGCCGATGTGCCCGAGGCCCATGACCACCACCGGGATGCCCTTCGACCCCTCCGCCACGCGAACCTCTCCGTCCCGCCGGCTGCCGGCGGCGCGTCCAGTCACCTGGGAAAACGCCGCGTTACGGAGCGTTTATAGCGGACGGCGGCGAAGGCCATCAAGGAAAACCCTCGTCACACGACGGCGGTGCCGGCGAGCAAGCGCCCGATTTTCCAGGTCATTCCAGGGGCCGACGCCCCCGGTGCGGCGCGGCGGGGGCTACCCGGCGATGACGAACTCCAGCCACTGCCGGAACCCCGGATCGGCCCAGTCGCGCGGCCCGACGATCATGGCGACGACCTTTCCGGAGCGGTCGACGATGTAGGTCTCGGGGAACTTCACGTCCGGGCAGTACCCGCGTGCGGCGCAGTAGAAGCTCCTGGCCGCCTGCGCGCCCTCGTCCCGGGCGAGCAGGAGCTCCTTGGGTGCCCCGCCGAACGCCTGCTTGAAGTAGGCGTGCACGGCCTCCCAGCCGTCGTCGCCCGACACGGCGACCATCTTGAAGCGCCCGGGGTGCGCCGCGGCCAGCGCCCGCCCGAGCTGCAGCATGGAGGGCATCTCCTGCACGCAGGGCGGACACCAGGTGGCCCAGAAGTTCACGAACAGCACCTGGCCGCGCAGGGCGGAGAGCCGGACCGGCTTCCCGTCGGCGCCGGTGACGGTCACGTCGGGCGCGGCCACGTCGACCGGGTGCGTGAAGGCGGCCTCGTCGAGCAGCCGGCCCTCGGCGGCGCGCGCCTCCTCGGGCGTGAACGCGTGGTGCGCGCCCGCCTCCGGCCCGGCGAAGGGCGGCGGCGCCGGGAGCGGCGCGGCGGCGCGACCGGGCGCCTTCGGCGCGGCGCCGTTCAGGGCCTGCGCGATGAGCAGGGCCACGGCCACCAGGCCCACCGCCAGCGCCGCCACCCAGGGCCAGCGGCGCCCCGATCTCGTCGAGTCGCTCGGCATCGTGGCCGATGTGTACACCGGGCGCCTCCTTGCCGCCAGCGGGCGCTTCTTGCGACACTCCGCGCGATGCGCGGCCTCATGGGCACCTTCGCCCTCATGCCCCTCGGAGAGCTGGTCGAGTTCCTGGCGCGCCGGCGCGCCTCGGGGAGCCTCTCCTGCGAGCGCGGCACGGTGAAGAAGACGGTCTTCCTGGTGGAGGGCGTGGCGGTCGGCGCGGCGTCCAACGATCCGCGCGAGTACCTGGGCCAGCTGCTCATGAACTTCGGTCACATCACCGAGGAGCAGCTCGCGAAGGCGTTCCAGACGCAGGAGGAGACGAAGATCCGGCTGGGCAAGGTGCTCACCATGGTGGGCGTGGTGACGCCGGAGGTCATCCGCGACACGCTCGGCATCAAGATCCGCGAGACCCTGCTCGACGCGTTCGTCTGGGACTCGGGCGTGTTCCGGGTGGACGAGACGCCCCCGCCGGCGCCCGACGAGCTCGACCCGCGCGTGCCGCTGGCCGACCTGGCCCGCGAGGCGGAGTTCCGCACCACCGCCTGGCAGGCGTTCCGCGCCCAGTTCCCGTCGGGCACCGCGGCGCTGGTGGTGGACGAGGCCAAGGTGCCACCCGACCTCGCGCCGGGCTCCGTGGACCGCCGCCTGCTGGAGCTGGCGCGGGAGGGCAAGACCATCGACGAGCTGGGGCTCGCGCTGCACGCCACCGACTTTCACCTGTACCAGCGGCTCTACGCGCTGCACCGCCAGGGCGTCCTGTCGGCAGGCGCCTCCCCCTCCGCCGCGCCGGGCCCCGACCCGGAGGGCGCCGAGCCGGAGGCCTCCTCCGCCGACGCCGCCGCCCGCCAGCTCCGCGAGGAGCTGCTCGACCCGCCCCGCACGCCGCGCCTCAAGGTGCGCGCGCACGAGGTGGCGCTCATGCGCCTCACCGCGGCGGAGAAGTACCTCCTCGGCCGCTGCGACGGCTCGCGCGACCTGCGCCAGATCATCCAGCTGGCCCCGCTCACCGAGCTCGAGGTGCTGCGCTCGGTGAAGAAGTTCGTCGAGGGCAGGCTGCTCGAGCTGGGGTGACCCCCGCCCTCCATCCCCCTCGCCCCGCGAAGCGGGGAGAGGGCGGGGAGAGGGGCCGCTCGGGGGACGGCCGGGCTCGCGACGCCTCTGCGGATCCCTACTGCGCCGGGGGCGTGGCGCAGACGCAGGTGCCCGTCGTGCCGCAGGCGAGGCCCGTCCCCACGTCCACGCAGCTGTAGCCGGTGCAGCACTTCGCGGTCGCGCTGCACGCCTGGTAGGTCGTGCCGCAGGTCGAGGGGGGCGTGCAGACGCCGTTCGTGCAGGTGTCGGTCGCGCTGCAGCACGGGAGTCCGCCGGAGCAGCTCTGGGTCGTGTCCGCGCACGCGGGCGCCGTCGTCGGCGCGACGCACTTGCCGCTCGTGGCTCCCGCCGGGATGGAGCAGGTGTCGGGCGCGCAGCAGTCGCCGTCCACCGTGCAGCTCGCGTTGGTCGCCTGGCAGGAGCCGCCGCCGGTCGTGCCGCCGCCGGTGCCGCCGCCGCTGCCCGCCCAGTCCGCGCACTTGCCGCCGGTGCAGGTGCCGCTGCAGCAGTCCGCCGCGGCCGCGCAGGCGCCGCCGGTGAGCTTGCAGGTCGGGGACGAGGTCGAGAGCAGGCAGGCGAAGAACGTCCCCGTCTCCCCGGCCGCCTTGCAGGTGAGGCCGGTGCAGCAGCTCGTGGTGTCGCTGGTCCCGTTGCACTTCGCGCCGAACGGCTGGCAGGCCGGGGTCGCGCTCCCGCCGCACCTCAGGACGCCGGTCGAGTCGGGCGCGCACGCCTCGCTGTTGCAGCACTGATCCGAGAACTGGCAGACCTGGCCCGGCTCGATGCAGCACTGCGGGTTCGTGCCGTCGTAGCCGGTCGGGCAACCGGTCGGACAGACGTTGTTGGGACAGCCGCCGAAGCAGCGCGCGATGCCGTTCGAGTCGGCCTTGCAGACGCTCTTCTTGCCGTCGCAGCAGTTCTGCGAGGCGTTGAACCCGCTGATCGCGCCGCAGATGTTGCCGGGCGGGTTGCACGCCGTGCCGTTGTTGCAGTCGTGCTTCCCGGTGACGTCACAGGTGACGCTGTAGCCGCCGGGGTTGATGGCGTCGGGCGAGCCGCCGCAGCAGGCGGCGGTCGAGTCGCAGTAGTCGCCGGTCATGCGGCAGCCGCCGGCCGGCTGGCACACCTTGGCGCCGGTGCCGAGGTCGACGCAGAGGCGCGAGCAGCAGGTCGACCCGCTGCTGCACGGGACCCCGCCCTGGGTGCAGCCGCCGGCCGCGTCCAGGCACCGCCCCGGCGCGCCGCCCGTCGAGGTGCAGATGCCGGAGCAGCAGTCCACGTTGCCGTAGCAGACGTCCCCGCTGGCGCTGCACGAGGAGGCCGGGACGCACTTCCCGCCCTGGCAGTTCGTCGAGCAGCACTGGGTGCTGGGGACGCCGTCCGTGCAGGCGTTCCCGAGCGTGGTGCAGGCGAGGGCGCCGCCGGCGGTCGTGACGGCGACGCACTGCCCGCCGGTGCACGTCCCCGAGCAGCACTGCGAGCCCGAGGAGCAGCTCTGGCCGACGGAGGCGCAGGCGCCGGTGGCGCAGGTGCCCGCGGGCAGGTTGCAGGTGAGGTTGCAGCAGTCGGCGTTGCCGGTGCAGGCGGCGCCCGCCGCGGCGCAGAACTGGGCCGAGCTGCAGTGGCCGGTGGCGGCGTTGCACGCGGTGGAGCAGCAGTCCGCGTTCGAGGAGCAGCTCTCGCCGCCGGGCTGGCACGCCGCCTTCGGCGCGGGCGCGGCGCAGACGCCGCTGGTGCACAGGCCGGAGCAGCACGCGCTGGCCGTGGAGCAGGCGACCCCGCCCGCCAGGCACTGGTTCACCGGCTCGACGCAGACGTTGGCCGCGCACTGGTTCGTGCAGCAGTCCGCGCTCGAGCCGCACACGAGCCCGGTGGCCTTGCACTGCGCCGGCCCGACGCAGGTGCCGTTGCACGCGCCGGAGCAGCAGTCGGAGGGCAGCGCGCACTTCGCGGCGATCGCGCCGCACGAAGGGCCGGCGGGCGAGCTCTTCGAGCCGCAGGCCAGGCCCGCGGCCGCGAGGGCCAGCGCAAGTACCGCGATGAAGGGGCGTCCGAGCGAGCGCATGGCCGCATCTTCCGCCGCCCGTGCGACGCAGGGCAAACCCCATCATTCACGCAGGGTGCGGCAGCGGGCTACCGGCGCCCACCTCGCCCCAGGGCGGCTCCAGCCGCCCACACGGTCAGCGGGCGCGGGCGGTGCGGACCACGCGGCCGCCCTCGGCCTCGAAGTAGGCCTTGAGGGCCTCGTGCGCGACCAGCGAGGCCTTGATGCGCCACAGCCGCTCGTTCACGACCACCGCCGCGACCGCCACCTGCGGGTCGTCCACCGGCGCGAAGCCCACGAACCAGGAGTAGTCCTTGTACGGGTTCGCGTCGGCCAGGCTGCCGGTCTTCCCGGCCACCGAGACCTCGCGCAGCGGCGAGCGGCGCGAGGCGCGATCGCGGCGGAAGATCTTGCGCGCGGTGCCCTCGGTGGTGGTGGTCGCCATCATGCGGGCGAGCGCCGCGGCCACCTCGGGGCGCAGCACCGCGCGCTCGCCGGCCGGCGCCGGCGCCGCGCCGCCCTCGACGGCGTCGACGACCCGCGGGGCGACGAACTTGCCGCCGTTCGCGACGATGGCGGCGAGCAGCGCGCCGTGCAGCGGCGAGAGCTTCACCGGGCCGAAGCCGGCGGCGGTGGTGGCGAACTCGAACGGATCGTCGGAGATGTGCGCCGGCGACGGCTCGACCGGCCAGTCGAACGGGATGGCGGCGTCGAAGAGGAGCTTGCCGGCCTCGGCGCGGAGCAGGTCGGCCGAGAGCTCCCGGCCCGCCATCTTGGCGAAGACGACGTTGGCGCTCTTCCCCAGCGCGGAGGCGAGCGTGAGGCACACGCGGTCGCGGCGCGGGTTATCGCTGAGGAGCGCCTTCTGGATCCGGTGGCGCCCGCCGTGGAAGCAGACCTCCTGCTCGGGCGTGAGCCCCTTCTCGAGCAGCGCCGCGCTGGTGACGATCTTGAAGACGCTCGCGGCCGGGGCGACCGGCGAGAGGGCGACGCGGCCGCGAGCCCCGCGCTCGCTGTGCTCGGCGAGGGCGAGCACGCGCCCCGTGCCGGGCTCGAGCAGCACCGCCGCGCCCACCGGGACGCGGTAGTCGGCGAGGAGCTTCTCCAGCCCCTGCTGGAGCCGCGGGGAGATCGTCAGCGAGGCGCGCCCCGCGCCGTACGGGGCGGTGTACCGCCCGAGGCGCGGGTCGTAGGTCATGGCCCCGAGCACGGGCTGCGCCCCGGCGGGTGCGGGCGCAACGCTTGCGGTCGGGGTTCCCGCCGCGGTGGCAACTTTGACCGCCCCATCGAGCGCCTGCTCGGTCGCTTTTTCAGGCTCGGCGCTGGCGGACGCCCGGTGAGCCCCGAGGGCGAGGAAGGCGAACAACGCGAGGCACGGGGCGAGCAGCCAGGGAGCGAGGCGAGAGCGGGACATTTTTCCGGGACGAGTGTGGCGGGAGGTGGGAGGGCCGTCAAAAAAGCGCCCCGCGGTACGGCGGGGCAGCTCACGGCGAAGCAAGCGATGGGCCACGGCGGGCGGGCGGCTGGGCGACGCCCCGCCTCCGGACGGAGAGGCCCCTCCCCAGTGGGGAACTCAGGGCCGCGCGAAACGCTGGCAGCGGTTCCGAGCGGGGCGGCGGGGTGGCCCTCCTGCGTCGCTCCGGACGACCTATCGGCTGGGTACGGCGGCCGGGGCAGAAACGCGCGGAAGCCGGGCAACGCATCGTGCCGCGCCGACACGGCGCACGAGGTCCACGCGCCGGCGCGGCACCGGCGTTGCTGGCGGCAGTACGGCGGGCGGGAGTCGCACGCAGGTCGACCTGCGCTCCTTCGGAGGGCCACCCCGCCGCCCCGCTGGCGGGCGTTGCCGTCCGCACGACGCGCTCGAGGTCGAGGTCGAGGTCGCGCGATCACCGCTCCCCTGACCCCGCGAGGCGGGGCCAGGGGCCGGAGGAGAGGGGCCGCCCTCCACCGCCCGCGGGTCAGCGGCGGATCAGGCCCGCGCCTGCGGCCGCGCCCGCGTCCGCTTCTTGCGCGGCTCCTTGGCGGGCTTCACCCCGGGCACCGCCAGGGCGCGGTTGGTGGCGCGCGCCTTTTCGCCGCCGCGGCCGTTCGCCTTGGCCGGGCGCGCCGGCTTCACCGGGTGGGCCGCCGCCTGCTCGCGCAGCGCGGCCTGCGCCGCCGCCAGGCGCGCGATGGGGAGCCGGTACGGCGAGCAGGAGACGTAGTCGAGCCCGAGCTGGTGGCAGAACTCGACCGAGCTGGGGTCGCCGCCGTGCTCGCCGCAGATGCCGATCTTGAGGTTTGGCTTGGTCCGGCGGCCGCGCTCGACCGCGAGGCGCATGAGCTCGCCGACCCCCTCGCGGTCGATGGTGACGAACGGGTCCACCTCGTAGATGCCGTTCTCGAGGTAGCTCTGCAGCACCGTCCCCACGTCGTCGCGCGAGATGCCGAAGGTGGTCTGGGTCAGGTCGTTCGTGCCGAACGAGAAGAAGTCGGCCACCTCGGCGATCGGGCCAGCGCAGACCGCGCCGCGCGGCACCTCGATCATGGTGCCGACCGTGTACCTCACCCGCGCCCCGCGCTCGGCGAAGACCGCCTCGGCCACCGCCCGCACCCGCGCCGCCTGGTGCTCCAGCTCCTTCTTGGCGCCGACGAGCGGGATCATGACCTCCGGCTGGACCTCGAGCCCCTCGGCCGCCACCTCGCAGGCCGCCTCGAAGATGGCGCGCGCCTGCATCTCGGTGATCTCCGGGTAGGAGATGCCGAGCCGGCAGCCGCGGTGGCCGAGCATGGGGTTCGCCTCGTGCAGCTCGTCGATGCGGGCGCGCACGTGCACCTCGGACTTGCCGGTGGCGCGCGCCAGCTCGGTGATGCCGTCCGGGTCCTGCGGCAGGAACTCGTGCAGCGGCGGGTCGATGGTGCGGATGGTGACCGGCCGGCCGCCCATGGCGCGGAAGATCCCGGCGAAGTCCTCGCGCTGGAGCGGCAGGAGCTTCGCCAGGGCGGCGCGCCGCTCGGCCAGCGTCTCGGCCACGATCATCTCGCGCATGGGGCCGATCTTCCCCTCGCCGAAGAACATGTGCTCGGTGCGGCAGAGGCCGATGCCCTGCGCGCCGAACGCCACCGAGACGGTGGCCTGGTCGGGCTGGTCGGCGTTGGCGCGCACCTTGAGGCGGCGCGCCCTGTCGGCCCAGCCGAGCAGCTTCGCGAACTGCTGGTACACCGGCGCCGAGGACGGCTCGCGGGTCTTCTCGATGAGGACCTGCATCACCTCGGAGGGCGTGGTCGCGAGCGAGCCCTCGATGACCTCGCCGGCGGTCCCATCGATCGAGATCCAGTCGCCCTCGCGCAGCACCTTCGGGCCGCGCGCGGTGGCGACGGTCATGGTGCGCGCGTGGTAGTCGAAGCTGAGCGCCTCGCAGCCGACGATGGCGACCTTGCCCATCTGCCGCGCCACGAGCGCCGCGTGCGAGGTCATCCCGCCGAAGGCGGTGAGGAAGCCCTGGGCCGCGTTCATGCCGCGGATGTCCTCGGGGCTCGTCTCGTGGCGCGCCAGCACCACCTGCTCGCCCCGCGCCTTCCACGCCTCGGCGTCCTCGGCGAAGAAGACCACCCGGCCGGCGGCGGCGCCCGGTCCGGCCGGCAGCCCGCGGGCGAGCAGCCGCCCCTCGTCCACGGCGCGGAGCCGCGCGGCGTCGTCGAAGATGGGCCGGAGCAGGTGGTTGAGCGCCGCCGGGTCGACCCGCAGCACCGCCTCCTCGCGCGAGATGAGCCGCGCGTCCGCCATCTCCACCGCGATGCGCACCGCGGCGAGGCCGGTGCGCTTCCCCGACCGCGTCTGCAGGAGGTAGAGCCGCCCGCGCTCGATGGTGAACTCGATGTCCTGCATGTCGCGGTAGTGGCGCTCGAGCTTGGCGCGCGCGTCCTCGAGCTGGCGCGCGATCTCGGGGAAGCGCGCCGCCAGCTCGGAGATCTTCTGCGGGGTCCGGATGCCCGCCACCACGTCCTCGCCCTGCGCGTTGACGAGGAACTCGCCGTAGAACTCGTTGCGGCCGTCGGCCGGGTTGCGGGTGAAGGCCACGCCAGTGCCGGAGTCCTCGCCCATGTTGCCGAACACCATCGCCTGGACGGTGACGGCGGTGCCCCACTCGGCGGGGATGGCGTTGAGCCGCCGGTAGGCGATGGCGCGCTCGTTGTCCCAGGAGCGGAACACCGCCTCGATGCCGGCCACGAGCTGCTGCATGGGGTCGTCCGGGAAGTCGATCCCCTTGCGGCGCTTCACCTCGGCCTTGAACTCGACCACCAGCTCCTTCAGGGCGGACACCGGCAGCTCGGCGTCGAGCTTCGCGCCGTGGGCGCGCTTCTTCCGCTCCAGGATCACCTCGAACGGGTCGCGGTCCTCCTTGCGCTCCGGCTTCATGCCCAGCACCACGTCCCCGAACATGGCGCAGAAGCGGCGGTAGCTGTCCCAGGCGAAGCGCTCGTTCTGGCTGCGCTTCGCGAGCCCCACCACCGTGCGGTCGTTGAGCCCGAGGTTGAGGACCGTGTCCATCATGCCCGGCATCGAGACGCGCGCGCCGGAGCGGACCGAGACCAGCAGCGGGTCGTCGGCGCTACCGAACCCCTTGCCGGTGAGCGCCTCCACCTTGCGCAGCGCCGCCTCGACGCCCGGGAGCACGTCCTTGGGGAGCTTCTTCCCCCCCTTGTAGAAGGCCACGCAGACGTCGGTGGTGATGGTGAAGCCGGGCGGGACGAGCAGCCCGATGTTCGACATCTCCGCGACGCCGGCGCCCTTCCCGCCGAGCAGGTCCTTCATGTCGCGATTGCCCTCGGCCTTCCCCCCGCCGAAGGAGTAGATGCGCTTCACTGCGGCCATGGTGGACTCCGTTCTGGGACTGCGCGCCGGATGCCGAGGGAATCGAAAGCCTTACCGGCTCGCGAGGAAAGTCCCCCGAGCTGGCGTGTGGCACAGCAGACCACCCAGGCCCGTGATCCCGCCTTGACGGTGGTCAGGGCCGACCGGCACCTCGGGGCGTCAGCCGAGGAACGGGTGCTGGTCCCGGCCCTCGCCGTCCCGGGCCGGCCGCCCCGCGCGCCCGGCCGGCCGGCCGCGGGCGCTGCCGGCGCGCGGGCCCGCGCCGCGCAGCGCCTCCGCCAGCACGTCGCCGAGGCGCCGCGCGACCTCGCTCCAGGTGAACCGCGCCAGGACGCGCTCCCGGCCGCGGGCGCCCATGGCGCGCGCCTCGTCCCGTCGGGCGAGGAGCCGCTCGAGCGCCGCCGCCAGGGCGACCGGGTCCGCCGGCGGGACGAGCAGCCCGGTCCGGCCGTGCTCGACGAGCTCGGGGATGGCCTCGACGCGCGTCCCGACGCACGGCACGGCACAGGCCATCGCGTCGAGGAAGGCGAGCCCGAACGGCTCGCGCAGCGCCGGCAGCGCGAAGACGGAGGCCCGCGCGAAGAGCCCGGGCAGCGCCTCGAGGGGCTCGGGCCCGAGCTGCAGGACGCCCTCCGGCATGAGCCGCAGGCGCCGCGGGCCGACCACCAGCAGGCGCGCCCGGGGCCGCGCGCGCCGGAGCCGCACGAAGGCGTCGAGCAGCACCGGCCCGCCCTTCCGCTCGAAGTCGCGGCCGACGAAGAGGACCGTCTCGCCGTCGTCCGCGCGCTCCACCTCGCGCGGGAGCACGTTCGCGCCGGCGCCCACCACGTGCGTGCGCTCCGCGGCCGCGCCGTAGTCCTCCACCGCCGACCGCGCGGCGTGGCGCGAGAAGGCCGCCAGCGCCGCCGCGCCGCGGTAGGTCTCGCCCTCGCGGGCGCGCCAGGCCTCGCCCCAGGCCGGCGGAGCCGGGAGCCCCGCCGCCGGCTCCGCGCCGTGCCGCTCCGCCAGCGCGCGCGTGTGGTCCAGGTAGACGACGTAGGGCCGGAGCGGCGGGCGTCCGGGCGCGAACAGCGCACCATTCTGCAGCACGACGTCCGGGGCGAGGGGCAGCCCGGCCAGCATCTCCCCCACGAACCCGGAGTGCACGTCGAACGCGAAGGGCGTGTTCCACCGGTAGCCGAGCGCGCGGTCGCCGAAGCGGGCCGCCGCCGCCGCCAGGTGGAGCAGCACCGCGGGCGTGACCCGCGGGCGACCGGTCACCCGGTCGCGCAGCTCGAGCGGCCCGCGGCCGAAGACCGGGATGACCCGGTGGCCGCGCGCCTCCAGCGCCTCGGTCACGCTGGCGGTGACGCCGCTCTGCTCGCCGTAGTGGATGTACGCGATCGTCAGGTGCCGCCGGCTCTCGCGCACGCGCCCCGCCTCCACCACGAAAGGTGGGGGCGGCGGGCGCGCGCGGGAAGCCCGGCCGCGCGCGCGTCAGACCCGGAGGGCCTCGATGCGCGCCTCGTCGAGCTCGGGCTGGACCTCGTACTCCTCGACGAGCTCGCCCTCGCGCCACTCCACCTTCACCAGCGGCAGGTCCTTGCCCTTGCCGTAGCGGGCGACGATGCGGGAGGCGAGCTGGCGCTCCTCCCACGTCGGCTCGCCCTCCACCAGCGCCACCGGGCCCGGCAGGTCCTTCACCTCGAGGCGCGCCCGGCCCTCCAGGTGGTGCTCGAGCAGCGCGTTCTCCACCTCGCTCCGGCCCACCACGAGCTTGGCGCGGGGCGAGAGCCGGAAGTGACGGCCGGTGGAGAGGAGGACGACGTCGTCCGGGTCGAGGCGCCGCGCCTCGCCCGCCTGCTCGCGCGCGTCGAGCACGTCGAAGAACTTCCGGGCGAAGCTCTCGTCGGTGAGGTAGCAGCACCCGCCGGCGGGCTGCGGCCAGTCGGCGAGGCCGAGCTCGCGCGCGAGCGCCATCTGCCGCAGGCGCGAGCGGCCGCTGATGTCGAGCAGCCGGCTGCGGTCCACCAGCCCCTGCTGCTCGGGGGCGGTGGGGGGCAGGAGCTGGGCCGACAGCGGCCGGAGCAGGCGCCCGTCGAGCCCGCTGTCGCGCTCGATGATGCGCAGCGTGTCGCGGCGCTGGCTCTTCGGGCGCTGGCCGAGCACCTCGCCGGTGAAGACGAAGGCGGCGCCCTCCGCCTCCATGATCTCCTTCGCCCGGCGCATCATGAAGACGCGGCAGTCGACGCACGGGTTCGCGTTCTGCCCGTACCCGTACCGCGGGTGAACGAGCATGTCGAGGTAGGCGCCGCCGGAGATGTCGACGTACTGGATGTCCACGTCGAGGTCGGCCGCCGCCCGCAGCGCCTCGTTGCGCGGCACGGTCCCGTCGGCGCGCCCGCCCTTGCGGCGCTGCGTCTCGGTGATGCAGAAGCCGGTGTAGAAGCTGACCGCCTTCACCTCGATGCCCTGGCGCTTCACCAGCGCCACCGCCAGCGTCGAGTCGAGGCCGCCGGAGACGAGCCCGATCGCCTTCACCTTGGTGGTCATGTCACCGCCCTCGCTTGCGCAGGTAGCTCTTCCAGGCCGCGCCGTCCTTGAAGGTGGCGAGGTGCTCGTGGTGCATGGCCCGGCACCACATCGGCATGTCGGTGGCGATGCCCGGGTCGGTCGCGACCACGAGCAGCACCGCGCCCTCCGGGAGCGCGCGCACCGCCCGCGCCGTCTCCACGATCGGGAACGGGCAGAGCGTGCCGGACGTGTCGAGCGTCCGATCGGGCGTGGGCAGCGACGGCGGCGCCATGGGAGGGCGGTTCTACCGGTGCCGGCGCGCGCCCGCAATCGGGCTCGGCTTGCCGCTCTCCGGGACGGGCGGTAGGCTCCCCGCCCGTGAAGATCCCCCTCCTCGCCTCGCTCTGCGCCCTCGCGCCGGCCCTCGCGCTCGCCCAGCCCGCGCCGGCCGCCGGCCCGGCGGGCGCCGGCGCCAGCGGGTGGGTGGTGAGCGTCGGCGTCGGCGGGGGCGTCGTCGCGGACGGCGGCGCGCAGTACGCGTCCGCGGGCCTGTTCGAGGGCGAGCTCGGCGCCGGCTACGAGGTCGGGCTCGGGCTGCGCCCCGAGCTGTCGGTCGCGCTCGGCCTCGCGCCCTCGACCCACCTCGCCCTCCGCCCCGGCCTGCACTGGGATCTCCCCGACCTGCCCCTCTACGTCCGCGGGGCGCTCGACTGGTCGTCCCTCGAAGGCTCGGGCGACTGGCGCTGGCTCCTCACCGGCTGCGGCGCCGCGGTGCAGCTCACCGACGTGCTGGGCGGCTTCGCCGAGGCCGACCTGGGCCTGCCACTCGTCCACTCCGCCGGCGTCGGCGTGCTCGTCCGCGCCGGCGTCTCGTTCCGCCTCTGAGTCGCACCTCGGCCCCGTTTGAGGCTGGCCCCGCGATCTGTTTTCATGGCGGCGACGCGCCGTCACTCCTCCGAAGAGAAGGGAAGTCCATGAAGAAGGCGAGCTGGATCATCGTGCTGCTGGTGGGCCTCGTCATCGGCGTCACCGCCGACCGCATGCTGGGAGGCGCCGGCAGCGGCCCCCGGCCCGCGCCGCGCCCGGCCGCGCCCGCCCCGGCGGCGCCGCCGGTCGAGGACCCGCGCGCGGTGTACCGCGTGCCGGTCGACGACACCCCGCTGCGCGGCCCCGCCGACGCGCTCGTGACCATCGTGGTCGCCTCGGACTTCCAGTGCCCGTTCTGCAAGCGCGTCGAGCCGACGCTGCAGGCGATGGTCGACGCCTTCCCGGGCAAGGTGCGCCTGGCCTGGAAGCACCAGCCGCTGCCCATGCACGCCAAGGCCATCCCGGCGGCGGTGGCGGCGGAGGAGGCGCGGGCCCAGGGCGGCGACGCGAAGTTCTGGGCCATGCACGACAAGCTGTTCGAGCTCTCCCCGGCGCTCGACCGCCCCGACCTCGAGCGCGCCGCGCGCGAGGTGGGCGTCGACCCGGCCGGCGTGGACGCCGCGCTCGACCAGGGCAAGCACCTCGATCGCATCCGGCGCGACCAGGCGCTGGTCCAGGGCCTGGGCGTGCGCGCCACCCCCACGATGTTCGTGAACGGGCGGAAGGTGGAGGGGGCGCTGCCCCCCGAGCAGCTCCGCCCCGTCGTGCAGCAGGAGCTGGAGAAGGCCGAGGCGATGGTCGCCGCCGGCGTGAAGCCGCAGGACGTCTACGCGAAGATCCTGGAGAAGGGCGCCACCGCGGTGGTGTACCAGGGCGGCGCGCGCCCGGCCGCCCCGAGCCCGGCCGCCGCCGCGCCCTCCGCGCCGCCGACCCCCTCGACCACCGCGGTGCAGGTCCCGCTGCGCGCCGACGACCCGTCCCGCGGCGCGGCCGGCGCGAAGCTCACCGTGGTCCTCTTCAGCGACTTCCAGTGCCCGTTCTGCGCGCGGGTCGAGCCGACCGTGAAGCAGATCGAGCAGGCCTACCCCGGCGCGGTGCGGGTGGTCTGGAAGCACCAGCCGCTGCCCGCCACCATGCACCCGCAGGCGCGCCCCGCCGCCGAGGCCGCCGAGGCGGCCCGCGCCCAGGGCAAGTTCTGGGAGATGCACGACCAGCTCTTCGCGCACCAGCGCGAGCTCTCCGCCGAGCTCTACCCGCGGCTCGCCCGCGAGCTGGGCCTCGACGCGGCGCGGTTCGAGAAGGACCTCGCCGCCCACGCCGGCGCCGCCCGCATCGACGAGGACCAGCGGGTGGCCGGGCAGGTCGGCGCGAACGCCACCCCCACCTTCTTCATCAACTGCCGGCGCGTCGAGGGCGCCTACCCGTTCGACAGCCTGAAGCCGATCCTGGCCGAGGAGGTCAAGAAGGCGGACGCGCTGCTCGCGAGCGGCACCCAGCCGGCCGCGCTCCACGAGGCGCTCTGCAAGGACAACGTGCGCGCCTTCCCGGCCGGCGCGGCGCAGGGCGCCCAGCCCGGCGCCCCGCAGCCCGGCCAGCGCGCGGCGGTGCCGCTCCGGCCGGACGACCCGGCGCAGGGCCCGGCGGCCGCGGCCGTGACGGTGGTCGAGTTCTCCGACTTCCAGTGCCCCTACTGCGCGCGCGCCACGCCGGCCGTGAAGCAGGTCGAGGAGGCCTACCCGCGGGACGTGCGGGTGGTGTGGAAGCACCTGCCGCTGTCGTTCCACGCCAACGCCATGCCGGCGGCGCTGGCGGCCGAGGCGGCGCGCGCGCAGGGCGGCGCGGCCAAGTTCTGGGCCATGCACGACAAGCTCTTCGCCGACCAGGCCGCGCTCTCCCCCGCCGCGTACACGCGGTACGCGCGGGAGCTCGGGCTCGACGTCGCCCGCTTCGAGCGGGACCTGGCCGACCCGCGGCTCCGCGCCCGCGTCCAGGACGACGCGCAGCTGGCGCAGCGGCTCGGGGTGAACGGCACGCCGACCTTCCTCGTCAACGGCGAGTCGGTGGTCGGCTCCGCGGCCCTGCGGCCCGCCGTCGAGCGGGCGCTGCAGGCGGCGCGGGCGCCCGCTCCGGCGCGCGCGGCGGCGCGCTGAGCCTCACCCCTCCCGCCCCTCGAGCCACGCGCGCGCGAAGTGGCGGAAGAGCTCGGCCGGGCCGCCCTGGTCCGCGCCGAGCTCCCACACCGCCACCGCGCCGAGGCCCTTGAACTCGGCGTCGCCGACCCGCCGGAACAGCTCGCGCGGCGCGTGGCCCGCGTCGAAGGTGGCGACGAGCTCCAGCGGCGCCTCCCCGTAGAAGAACCGGCTCGCCAGCGCGGCCGGGATCGCCTCCGGCCGGAGCACCACCCGGCGCAGCTGGCGCGCCTCCTTGACCGCGTCGAGGAAGGCGGTGAGCGCCTCCTCCGAGAGCGCCGCCCCGCCGTTGTAGATCTGCCCCGGGCCGCCGCCGTCCGGCTGGGCCGCGCGGAGGACGGCGTCGCGCACCGGCGGCCCGAGCGCGCGCAGCGCCCCCTGCACGTCCCCGCCCGCCGCCGCCGCCAGCGCGGCGCGCTCGAGCGCGGGCGGCACGGCGAGGACCAGCGGCCGCTCCACGAAGACGCTCCAGGCGTGGGCCAGCGCGGGCGCGCCGCGCGCGAGGCGCGCCGCCGCGAGCGCGGCGTCGGCGCGGGCGCGGGCGGCGCCGTCGCGCGCGGTGCCGCGGGCCGACTCGTTGATCTTGTCGGCGATGGCGACGCGGTTCGGGCCGAACACCTCGTCGTCGATGAGCACCGTGACCGGCGCCGCGCCGAAGGAGATGAACACGCCCGCCTCGAGCCCCTCGCCCCGGGCGCGGGCCAGCGCCCGGGCCCGCTCCTCGCGGAGGGCGGCCGCCTCCTCGCCGTGCCGCGCCGCCTCGGCGGGGCGGCCCGCCGCCCGGGCGGCCTCCGCGCGCTCCCCGGCGCGCGCCACCGCCTCGTCGTAGCGCGCCGCCAGCGCCGCCAGCTGCCGCGCCACCGCCTCCGAGGAGAGCTCGCGCGCGAGCCGCGCCTCGTACCCGGCGAGCAGCCGCCGGATCTCCGCCGCCAGCCCCACGAGCGCCTCGATGTCGCCGGAGAGCGAGATGGCGTCGCCGAGCAGGTTGTTCACCGAGATGCCGCCGCGGTCGGCCAGGTGCGGCATGCCCGCGAAGAAGCTCTTCGCCGCGTTGAGGATGGGCCGGTAGAACTCGTTGCGCAGGAACTCCGCCATGGGCGCCGGCCCGAGCATGCCGGTGCGGCGGGTGAAGTCCTTCACGTCGGCGAAGAGGTGCGCCAGCGGGCGCGCCGCCGCCGCGCGGAGGATCGGGCCGGGGCGAGCGGAGATGCGGTACAGGCGGCCGGCCTCCCACTCCCCCTCCACCCCGCCCTCGGCCTCGGCGCCGGTCCGCACCGAGAGCGCCCGGCGGGCCGGGGCGAGGAGCGCCTCCAGCGCCAGGTCGGCGGCGTGCGCGAGCAGCGCGCGGGCGTAGGCGCTCCGCGCCGCGTCGCGGCCGAGCCCCGCCGCGGCGGCCGGCCCCTGCGGCGCCCAGGCGCGCGCCGCGTGCTGCAGCGCCGCCACCCCCGCGCCGCCTGCCCCGGGCAGCGCGCCGAGGCCCGCCGCGCGCGCGGCCACCTCCTCGCGGCCGCGCCCGTCGGCGCAGGCCGCGGCGAGCGCGCCCGGGGCGGCCAGCAGCGCGCGGAGCTCCGCGGCCCGCTCCCCGCGCCCGGCCACCTCGGCCGCCAGCACCACCTCCCGCAGCGCGCCGCGCAGGAACCCCACCGCCGCGGCCTCCTCGCAGCGGCGCGCCAGCTCCTCGTCCGCGCCCAGCTCGCGCTCGAGGTCGGCCTGCACCGCCTCCGGCGCCTCGCCCGCGAGGCGCCGGGCGAGGCCCTCCGCGCGCTCGAGGCCCGGCCCGAGCTCGCACCCGCCGAGCGTCGCGCCGGCAGGGCCGCCCGGGCCGGCGAGGAGCGCGCCCGGCGAGAGCGCCGCCTCGAGCTTCACCAGCAGCGGATCGGACGCGGCGCGGCCGGAGGCGCGCCAGGCGCGCGCGAGCCCGGTGCGGGCGGCCACCCAGAGCCCGAGCAGCGCGCCGGCGCGCAGGTAGCGGTCGAGCGGAGGGCGCGGCAGCACCTCGGCCAGGCGCGCGTCGGCGGCCGCGAGCTCGCCGAAGAGCGCGAGCAGGGCGAGCCAGGGCGTCTCCTCGCCCCCCGCCCCCTCCAGCTCGGCGAAGGCCTGGCCCAGCACCTGGATGACGAGGCCGGTGAGCGAGCGCCCGCGCCCGCCGGGGCCCATCCAGGCGCACACCACGCCGCCCTCGAGCGCCGGGTGGGCGAGCGCGCCGAGCTGCGCCGCCGCCTGCAGGTCGGCGCCGCCGCCCGAGGGGCCGAGCAGCTCGGCGCTGGTGGGCAGCGAGGCGTAGCCCTCGGTGAGGAGGAGCCCCTCGAGGTCGTCGGCCGGCACGAAGCGCCGGTGCTGCGACGCGAGCAGCAGCGCCAGCTCGGTGGCGGCCCCGCGGACGATGGCGCCCGCCTCGGGCGTCACCTGCACCGGGATGTGCAGGTCGGAGAGCGAGGTGCCGAGCGAGAAGCGCAGCCGGGCGGGGTCGAAGCGGAGGAGCTCGCCGCCGGCGCGGGCCGCGGCGAGGAGCTGGAGGCGGCGCTCGGCGAGGGTGGAGGGCACGATCGCGGTCAGCGGCGCTCGCCCAGCGTCACCTGCGCCCGCCGGGTCGCGCCTCCCTGCACCCATACCACCTCCACCACGTCGCCGGCGCGGTGCGAGCGGAGGGCCGCCGCCAGGTCCTCGAGGCCCATGAGGCGGGTGGCGCCGATCTGGAGGAGGACGTCCCCGCGCCGCACGCCCGCCTGCTCCGCCGGGCTCCCCGGCTTCACCGCCGAGACGGCCACCCCCGGCTCCTTCCGCGCCTCGAAGTCGGGGATGGTGCCGAGGTAGGCGCCGTAGCCGCGGGCGCGCTCGCCGGGCCCGCCCGCGAGGGCGCCGGGCGGCGGGGCGGTCCGCACCACCTCGAACCGCGCCGGCGCGTCGGCCGCGTCGCGCACCGCGCGGGCGGCGAGGCGCGCCACGGCGGCGAGGCCGGCGGCGTCGAGCTTGTCGGCGGTGTCGCTCGGGCGGTGGTAGTCGGCGTGCGCCCCGGTGAAGAGGAACAGCACCGGGACCCCGGCGGCGAAGAAGCTGGTGTGGTCGGACGGGCCGTAGCCGCTCCCGCCGAAGGCGAGCCGCAGCGGGATCGGCGGCGCGGCCGCGGCGAGCCGCGCCGCGCGCTCCTGGCCGCCGCGGGCGGTGTCCGCCCCCTGCACGTACACCTTCCCCTCCTGCGGGCGCCCCACCATGTCGAGGTTCACCATGAGCTGCTCCGCCTCGGGCGCGCAGCCGGCCGGCGGGTGCTTCACGAAGAAGCTCGAGCCGAGCAGCCCGAGCTCCTCGCCGCTGAAGGCGGCGAAGGCGACGGTCCGGCGCGGCGGTGGGCCGCCGGCGAGCGCGCGCGCCACGCCGAGGAGCGCCGCCACGCCGCTGGCGTTGTCGTCCGCGCCGGGGTGGACGGCGTGGACGCCGGGCGCGAGCGAGGTCTCGCCGCCGTAGCCGAGGTGGTCGAAGTGCGCGCCCAGCACCACGCACCCGGCGGCGGAGTCGGCGCCCCGCAGCAGGCCCACCACGTTCTCGGTGCGCGCCTCCTCCTGCGCCACCCCGGCCGCGAGGCGCGCCGCGATCCCCAGCGGCCGCGAGCGGGGCCGCCGGTCGAGCTGGGTGGGCGCGGCCAGCGCCGCCGCGTCGACCCCGGCCGCGCGCAGGGCGGAGAGCGTGACGCGCGCGGCCAGGATCCCGGCCCGCGACGAGACCTGTCCGCGCCACGGCTCGAGCGCGTCCGGGCCGGGGTGGTTCCAGTCGTCGCGGACCGCCAGGATCGCCGCCGCGCCGTGGTCGCGCGCGTTCATCGCCTTGGTGCGCCACTCGCCCAGGTGGTAGCGCTGCGGGTCGCGGAACGGCGAGGCCGGGTCGCGCTCGTCCGGGAAGTGCGCCGCCACCAGGACGACCTTCCCCTTCACCTCGAGGCCGGCGTAGTCGTCGTAGCCGACCTCGGGCGCGGTGATGCCGTACCCGGCCCAGACGAGCTCCCCCTCGGCGGCGCCGTCGGCGCTGAAGGTGAAGGGCTGGAAGTCCTGGCCGAGCGCGAGCGCGCGGCCGCCGACGCGGAGCGCGTTCTCGCCCGCGAGCTTCGCCCCCACCGGCGCCTCGAACGGCTGCAGGTAGCCCTCGCTGCCGCCCGGGGCGAGGCCGAGCTCGCGCATCCGGCCGGCGATGAAGGCGGCGGCGGCCGCGTTGCCCGGCGTGCCGACGCCGCGGCCGGTGCGGGCGGGGTCGGCGAGCCAGGCCGCGTCGCGGAGGAGATCGCCCGGCTGGATGAGGGCGTCCGCGGTCCCGTTCGCGGTCCCGTTCGCGTTCCCGGTCGCGGTCGAGGTCGCGGTCGAGGCGCAAGCGAGGGCCGCCAGGGCGGCCACCAGGGCTCGGTGCGTTCGCATCGCGGACACCTATCCCGCCCTCGGCGCTTGCGCCTCACCGCCACAGGGCGTTAAGACAGTTCGATGCGCCGGACCTTCTTCAAGTCCAAGATCCACCGCGCGACCGTCACCCAGGCCGACCTCCACTACGAGGGGTCGGTGACGATCGACGAGGACCTCATGGACGCCGCCGCCATCGCCGAGTACGAGGCGGTGCACATCTGGAACATCGCCCGCGGCACCCGGCTGCAGACCTACGCGCTCAAGGGCGCGCGCGGCTCCGGCGTCATCTGCATCAACGGCGCGGCGGCGCACCTCAACCAGCCGGGCGACCTCGTCATCCTGGCCACCTTCGCCGAGCTGGACGAGGCGGAGGCGCGGGCGCACAAGCCCAAGGTCGTGCTGGTGGACGCGAAGAACCACATCACCGCCCGGGACGTGGCCGAGGTGCCGGGCCCGGCGCGCAGGGTGACCGCGTGAGCGCCCGGGTGCTACTTTGGCGCGTCTCCCTTGACGCCCAAGCCTGATCTCCCCTCCTTCCTGAAGCTGTGCCGGCCCGGCCGGGCGGTCCCGGTCCGGGTCGAGATCGAGGCCGACACCGAGACCCCCGTCTCGGCCTTCCTCAAGCTCTCGCGCGGCGAGGAGCACGCGTTCCTGCTCGAGTCGGTGGAGGGCGGCGAGCGCAGCGCGCGCTTCAGCTTCCTCGGCGCCGGGCCGCGCGCGGTCCTCTCCTGGCGCCTCGGCGACGCGGGCGATCCGGTCGAGCAGATCCGCCGCGACCTCGCCTCGCACCGCGCGGTGCGGGTGGAGGGCACGCCCCGCTTCTCCGGCGGCCTCGTCGGCTGGTTCTCCTACGACGCGGTCCGGCTCTTCGAGCCGCGCGTGCCGGCCACGCGCCCCGACGAGCTCGGCTTCCCCGACGCGCTCTTCATGGACTACGACCGCGTGGTCGCGTTCGACCACCGGCGCCACACGCTGCACGTGATGGCCGAGGTCCGCTGCGATCGCGGCGACGACCCGCGCGCGCTCTACGCCGCGGCGGTGGCGCGGATCGAGGAGACCTTGCTCGCGCTGGCGCGGCCGCTGGCGCCGGCGCCCCCGCGCGCGCTGCGGCCGCCGGCCGAGCTCCGGCCGCGCACCGGACAGGCGGAGTTCGAGGCCATGGTGCGGCGCGCCCGCGAGTACGTGAAGGCGGGCGACTGCCAGCAGATCGTGCTGTCGCAGCGCTTCGACGCCGAGGTGACCGTCCCCGCCTTCGACGTCTACCGCGCGCTCCGGCGCGTGAACCCCTCGCCCTACCTCTTCTACCTGCAGGAGGGGGAGCGGGCGCTGGTGGGCAGCTCGCCCGAGACGCTCATCAAGCTCGAGGAGGGCGAGGTCACGCTGCGGCCCATCGCCGGCACCCGCCGGCGCGGCGCCGACGCGGCCGAGGACGCGCGGCTCGAGGCGGAGCTGCGGGCCGACCCCAAGGAGAACGCCGAGCACGTCATGCTGGTCGACCTGGGCCGCAACGACGTGGGCCGGGTGGCGGAGGTCGGCACGGTGCGCGTCACCGCCTTCAAGACGGTCGAGCGCTACTCCCACGTCATGCACCTCGTCTCCGAGGTGAAGGGGCGCCTGGCGGCCGGGCTCTCCGCGGTGGACGTGCTGCGGGCCGGCTTCCCGGCCGGGACCGTCACCGGCTCGCCCAAGGTGCGGGCGATGGAGATCGTCGACGAGCTGGAGCCGGCGCGCCGCGGGCCGTACGCGGGGGCCGTCGGCTACTTCGACCGCGGCGGCGACATGGAGATGTGCATCGCCATCCGCACCCTGGTGCAGCGCGGCCGGCGCGTGTCGGTGCAGGCCGGCGCGGGGCTCGTCTACGACTCGAAGCCGGCCGCCGAGTACCACGAGACGGTCAACAAGGCGCGCGCCTGCTTCGCGGCGGTAGCCCAGGCGGAGACGGGCGACCTGGAGGCGCGGCCGGCGGCGGCGCCGCGCCGGCCCGCGCCCCGCGGGAGAGCCGCCGCCCCGCGGGCGCGCGCCGCCGGAGCTCGGCGCCGCGTCGCCCGGCGCGGAGGCCGCCCGTGACCGGTCCGCGCGTGCTGCTCGTCGACAACTACGACAGCTTCACCTTCAACCTGGTGCAGTACCTGGGCGAGCTGGGGGCGAAGGTCGAGGTGTTCCGCAACGACGCCATCGACGTGCCCGGGATCCGCGCGCGCCGCCCGGACGGGCTCGTCCTGTCGCCGGGGCCGTGCACGCCCGACCAGGCCGGCGTGACGCTCGAGGCCATCGGCGCGCTCGCCGGCGCGCTGCCCATCCTGGGCGTGTGCCTGGGCCACCAGGCCATCGGGCAGGCCTTCGGCGGGCGCGTGGTGCGCAACGCCCGGATCGTGCACGGCAAGGCGAGCCCGGTCCGCCACCGCGGCCGGGGGCTCTACGCGGGGCTCGCCTCGCCCTTCGCCGCCGGGCGGTACCACTCGCTGGTGGTGGAGCGGCGGAGCCTGCCCGCCGCGCTGGCGGTCACCGCCTGGACCGACGAGGGGGAGATCATGGGCCTGCGGCACCGGCGGCTCGAGGTGGAGGGCGTCCAGTTCCACCCCGAGTCCATCCTGACCGAGGGCGGGAAGGCGCTGCTGGGCAACTGGCTCGCCCGCCTGCCGCGCGGAGGGGGCCGATGATCCAGGAGGCGATCGCGAAGCTCGTCCTCGGCCACCACCTCACGCGCGCCGACTCGGTGGGCGTGATGAACGAGATCGCCGACGGCGGCGCCACCCCGGCGCAGGTGGGCGCCTTCCTGGCGACCCTGCGGCTCAAGGGCGAGACGGTGGAGGAGATCGCCGGCGCGGCCGAGGTGATGCGGGCGCGCGCCGAGCGGGTGCACGTGGCGGCCGAGGTCTTCGTCGACACCTGCGGCACCGGCGGGGACGGCCAGAACACCTTCAACATCTCCACCACCGCCGCCTTCGTGGTGGCGGGCGCCGGCGTCACCGTGGCGAAGCACGGCAACCGCTCGGTCTCGTCGCGCTGCGGCTCGGCCGACGTGCTGGCGGCGGCCGGCGTCCACGTGGACGCCACCCGCGAGGTGGTGGAGCGCTGCATCGCCGAGTGCGGCATCGGCTTCCTCTTCGCGCCCAAGCTCCACCCGGCCTTCAAGGCGGTGGCCGGCATCCGGCGCGAGCTCGGCGTGCGCTCCATCTTCAACCTGCTCGGCCCGCTGGCGAACCCGGCCGGCGCGCAGCACCAGGTCATGGGCGTGTACGAGCCGCGCTGGGTGCCCATCATCGGGGGGGTGCTGGCGGCGCTGGGCGCCCGGCACGCCTTCGTCGTGCACGGCGAGGGCCTCGACGAGATCGCGGTCACCGGCATGACCCACGTCTGCGAGGTGAAGGACGGCCAGCTGGAGCGGTACGCCATCGTCCCCGAGGACGTGGGGCTCCGGCGCTGGGAGAAGCGCGAGATCGCCGGCGGCGACGCCGAGCGCAACGCCGCCATCCTGGGCGACGTCCTCTCCGGCCAGCGCGGCGCCCCGCGCGACGCGGTGCTCGCCAACGCCTCGGCGGCGCTGGTGGCGGCCGGCGCGGCCCGCGACCTGCCGGACGGGGTGCGGGTGGCGGAGCGCGCCCTCGACGCCGGCGCGGCGCTCGACAAGCTGCAGCGGCTCCGGGCGCTGTCGAACGGTGCGGCGTGACCGTCCTCGACGGCATCATGGCGCGCAAGGCGGACGAGGTGGCGGCCCGGCGCGCGGCGCGCCCGGACCGCGAGCTCGAGGCCGCCTGCCGCGAGCGTCCGCCGGCGCGCGACCTCGCCGCGGCGCTCTCGGCGCCGGGCGGCCCGGTGCGCGTCATCGCCGAGGTGAAGCGCGCCAGCCCCTCGGCGGGGGCCATCGCCGCCGGCCTCGACGCGGTGGAGCAGGCGCGCCGCTACGCGGCGGCGGGCGCGGCGGCCATCTCGGTCCTCACCGACGGCCCGGGCTTCGGCGGCTCGCTCGACGACCTCGCCGCGGTGCGGGCGGCGGTCCCGATCCCGCTCCTCCGGAAGGACTTCGTCCTCGACCGCTACCAGCTGCTCGAGGCGCGGCTCGCGGGCGGCGACGCGGTGCTGCTCATCGTCGCCGCGCTGCCCGACGAGGCGCTGCGCCGGCTCCTCGAGGACGCGGCGGCGCTCGGCCTCGCCGCGCTGGTCGAGGTGCACGAGGAGCGCGAGCTGGAGCGCGCGCTCGCGGCCGGGGCGCGCCTGGTGGGCGTGAACAACCGCGACCTGCGCACCTTCGCGGTGGACCTGGCGCAGAGCGAGCGGCTCCTGCCGCGCCTCCCGCCCGGGGTGAAGGGCGTCGCCGAGAGCGGCGTCCGCACCGCCGCCGACGCCCGGCGCCTGCGCGCCGCCGGCGCGGTCAACCTGCTCGTGGGCGAGGCGCTGGTGCGGGCGGCCGACCCCGGGGCGCTCTTGCGGGAGCTCGCGTCGTGAGCCGCGTCCGCGTGAAGATCTGCGGCATCACCCGCCTCGAGGACGCGCTGCTCGCCGCCTCGCTCGGCGCCGACGCGCTCGGGTTCAACCTCTGGCCGGGCTCGAAGCGGCACGTCGACGCCGAGGCGGCGCGCGCCATCGTCGACCGCCTGCCCCCGCTCGTCACGGCGGTGGGGGTGTTCGTGAACCAGCCTCCCCCCACGGTGATGGCGCTCGCCGCGGCGGCGGGCGTGCAGGTCGTCCAGCTCCACGGCGACGAGCGGTGGGAGGACGTGAACGGCTACCCCCTCCCGGCCCTCAAGGCGGTGCGGCTGGCCGGCCCGGAGAGCCTGGCGGACCTCCACCGCTACCGCGTCCGCGGCTTCCTCCTCGACGCGCCGTCCCCCGGCTACGGCGGCAGCGGCGACCGCTGCGACTGGGCGCTGGCGCGCCAGGTGGCGGCCCAGGTGCCGGTGCTCCTGGCGGGCGGCCTCACGCCGGAGAACGTGGCCGAGGCCGTGCGGACCGTGCGGCCGTGGGCGGTCGACGTGGCGAGCGGCGTCGAGGCCGCGCCCGGCGTGAAGGACCCCGACAAGCTGCGCCGCTTCATCGAGCGCGCGACCCAGGAGACCCCGTGACCACCCTCCCCGACGACCGCGGCCGCTTCGGCGACTACGGCGGGCGCTTCGTCCCCGAGACGCTCATCCCGGCCCTGGACGAGCTCGAGGCCGCCTGGCGCGCGGCGCGCGGCGACGAGGTCTTCCAGCGCGAGCTCGACGACCTGCTGCGCCGGTTCGCGGGGCGCCCCACCCCGCTCGGCGACGCGCGCCGCCTGTCGGCGGACGCCGGCGGCTGCCGGGTGGTGCTGAAGCGCGAGGACCTGTGCCACACCGGCGCGCACAAGATCAACAACACGCTCGGCCAGGTGCTGCTCGCCCGGCGCATGGGGAAGAAGCGCATCATCGCCGAGACCGGCGCCGGCCAGCACGGCGTCGCGACCGCCACCGCCGCCGCGCTCTTCGGCCTCCCGTGCGAGGTCTACATGGGCGCGCTCGACGTGGAGCGGCAGGCGCTCAACGTCTTCCGCATGCAGCTCCTCGGCGCGCGCGTCGTCCCGGTCGAGTCCGGCTCGCGCACGCTCAAGGACGCCATGAACGAGGCGATCCGCGCCTGGGTCACGAACGTCCGGGACACCCACTACATCATCGGCTCGGTGGCCGGGCCCCACCCGTACCCGGCCATGGTCCGCGACTTCCAGGCGGTGATCGGCGACGAGGCGCGGGCGCAGGTGCAGGAGCTGTGCGGCCGGCTCCCCGACGCGGTCGTCGCCTGCGTCGGCGGCGGCTCCAACGCGATGGGGATCTTCAGCGCCTTCGTCTCCGACCCCGGCGTGAAGCTGGTCGGGGTCGAGGCGGCCGGGCGCGGCCTCGCCTCCGGCGAGCACGGCGCGTCGCTCACGAAGGGGCGCCCGGGCGTGCTGCACGGGTCGCGCAGCTACGTGCTCCAGACGCCGGAGGGCCAGATCGCCGAGGCGCACTCCATCAGCGCCGGCCTCGACTATCCGGGCGTGGGGCCGGAGCTCGCCTACCTGAAGGACGAGGGGCGGCTCACGGTGACGAGCGCCACCGACGCCGAGGCGCTCGAGGCGCTCCAGTACCTGGCGCGCACCGAGGGCATCATCCCGGCCCTGGAGAGCGCGCACGCGGTGGCGGCCGCGCTCCCGCTGGCGCGCGAGCTCGGGCCGGGAGGGCTGCTCATGGTGAACGTGTCGGGCCGCGGCGACAAGGACGTGGAGCAGGTGCGCAGGGCCCTCGCGGCCCTGGCCGCGCCGCCCGGGCGGAAGGCGAAGCCGAAGGCGGCCCGGCCGGCGCGGCGGAGCGCGCGATGAGCCCGGCCACGCACCCCGTCGCCGCGCGCGACGATCGCATCGCCTCCATGTTCGCCGCGGCGCGCGACCGCGGCGAGGCCGCGCTCGTCACCTACCTCATGGCGGGCGATCCGGACCTCGCCACCGCCAAGGCGGCCGCGGTCGCCTGCGCCGACGGCGGGACCGACCTGCTCGAGATCGGGATGCCCTTCTCGGATCCCATCGCCGACGGGCCGACCCTGCAGCGCGCCGCCGAGCGCGCGCTGGCGAGCGGCACCACCGTGGCGAGCGCGCTGGAGGTGGCGGCGCACGTGCGCGCGCGCTCGCAGGTGCGGCTCGCGCTCATGGGCTACCTGAACCCCGTCCTCTCCTACGGGCTCGAGCGCTTCTTCGCCGACGCGGCGCGGAGCGGGGTGGACGCCGTGATCCTCCCGGACGTGCCGCCGGAGGAGGCGGGCGAGCTGCGGCGGTTCGCGGACGCGGCGGGGGTGAAGACCGTGTTCCTGCTCGCGCCCACCTCGACCGAAGCCCGGCGGCGGGCGGCGGCCGAGGTGGCGAGCGGCTTCCTGTACTTCGTTTCCGTGACCGGGGTCACCGGCGCGCGCCGCGCGCTGCCGGAGGACCTGGCGATGCGGGTGGCCGAGGTCCGCGCCGCCTCGCCGGTGCCGGTGGTGGTGGGCTTCGGGGTCTCCACGCCCGCCCAGGCGCACGAGGTGGCGCGCCTGGCCGACGGGGTGGTGGTGGGGAGCGCGCTGGTGGCGCGGCTGGCCGAGCCGGGCAGCCGCGCCGCGCGGGCGGAGCGGGTCCGGCGCTTCGTGCGCTCGCTCAAGCGCGCCATGCTGCGGTGAGCGGGCGGGACCCCGCCCACCCGCCGTCTGCCCGCCTGCGGCGCGGCGGGCGGGCGGTGATCAGCTTTCCCGGGCGATGCCGCACGACGACCACGAGGTGCTCGCCCCCATCCTGGACCGGAACATCCGCGCGCTGGTGGAGCGCCGGCGCACCGCCGATCGCACCAAGGGCTGGCAGGAGCGGCTCGCCGACGCCATCACCCGCTTCACGGGCAGCCTGCCCTTCGTGTACGTCCACCTGGCGCTCTTCGGCGGGTGGATCCTCTGGAACCTCCCCGGCTCGCCGCTGCCCCGCTTCGACGCACAGTACGTGATCCTCGCCATGGCGGCCTCGGTCGAGGCGATCTTCCTCTCCACCTTCATCCTCATCAGCCAGAACCGGATGCAGGCGCTCGCCGACGAGCGCGCCGACCTGAACGTGCAGGTGAGCCTGCTCTCGGAACACGAGGTGACGCGCCTCATCCGGCTGGTGAAGCGGATGGCGGAGCGGATGGGCGTGGAGGAGTCGGGGAGCCCTGAGCTGGACGAGCTCGAGCGCGACGTCCGGCCGGAGAAGGTGCTGGAGCACCTGCAGCACGTGAACGACAGCGGGCCCGGCGAGCCGCGCTGAGGCCGGGGCGGCCTGGCGCCGGAGGGCTCCCGGCGGCTAACATCGCCGCATGCCTCACAAGACGGACGACGTCCGGATCGCGGCCATCCACGAGCTGGCGCCGCCGGCCCACCTCATCCGCGAGTTCCCGTGCACCGAGCGGGCGGCGGAGGTGGTCCACGCCGCGCGCCAGGCGCTGCACCGGATCCTGCACGGCGAGGACGACCGGCTGGCGGTGGTGGTCGGCCCCTGCTCCATCCACGACGTGCGCGCCGCGCGCGAGTACGCCGCGCGCCTGGCCGCGGAGCGGCGGCGGCTCGCCGGCGACCTCGAGCTCGTCATGCGCGTTTACTTCGAGAAGCCGCGCACCACCGTGGGCTGGAAGGGGCTCATCAACGACCCCGACCTCGACGGCACCTTCCAGATCAACCGCGGCCTGCGCATCGCCCGCGAGCTCCTGCTCGACGTGGCGGAGCTGGGGCTCCCGGCCGGCTGCGAGTACCTCGACATGATCACCCCGCAGTACCTGGCCGACCTCGTCTCCTGGGGCGCCATCGGCGCGCGCACCACCGAGAGCCAGGTGCACCGCGAGCTGGCGAGCGGCCTCTCCTGCCCGGTGGGCTTCAAGAACGGCACCGACGGCAACGTCCGGATCGCGGTGGACGCCATCCGCGCCGCCCGCGAGCCGCACCACTTCCTCTCGGTGACGAAGGGTGGCCACTCCGCCATCGTCGCCACCCTCGGCAACGGGGACGGCCACCTCATCCTGCGCGGCGGGCGCGCGCCCAACTACGACGCCCAGAGCGTGGCCGGCGCCTGCGAGGAGCTCACGCGCGTGGGGCTCGACCCGCACCTCATGATCGACGCCAGCCACGCCAACAGCCGCAAGGACGCCCAGCGGCAGCTCCCGGTGTGCGAGGCGATCGCCGGCCAGCTCGCGGCGGGCGAGGGGCGCATCGCGGGCGTCATGATCGAGAGCCACCTCGTGGGCGGGCGCCAGGACCTCGAGCCCGGGCGGCCGCTCGCCTACGGCCAGAGCATCACCGACGCCTGCCTCGGCTTCGAGGACACGGTGGCGGCGCTCGAGCTGCTGGCGGCGGGCGTGCGGCGGAGGCGCGAGGCGCGCCGGGCGGGCTAGCCGGCGAGCGGGCGGCCGACGGCCCCCGCGATCACCCGCACCTGCTTCATCAGCTCGGCGAACTCGGGCAGCGCCAGCGACTGGTGGCCGTCCGAGAGCGCCTGCTCGGGGTGGGGGTGCACCTCGATGATGAGCCCGTCGGCGCCGGCCGCCACGCCCGCCCTCGCCATGGCGGGCACGTGCTGGCGGAGCCCGATGCCGTGCGACGGGTCGACCACCACCGGCAGGTGCGTGAGCGACTTCAGCACCGGGACGGCGTTCAGGTCGAGCGTGTTGCGGGTCATGGTCTCGAAGGTGCGGATGCCGCGCTCGCAGAGCGCCACCTGGTAGTTGCCGTGGGCCAGGATGTACTCGGCGGCCATGAGCAGCTCCTTGATGGTGGCCGACGGCCCGCGCTTGAGCAGCACCGGCCGCTTCACCGCGCCGAGCCGGCGCAGGAGCGGGAAGTTCTGCATGCTGCGGGCGCCGATCTGGAGCACGTCGGCGTACTCGGCGCAGACCGCCAGGTCGTCCGGGTCCATGACCTCGGTCACGACCTTGAGGCCCGTCTCCTCGCGCGCCAGCGCGAGCAGCTTCAGCCCCTGCTCGCCGAGCCCCTGGAACTCGTAGGGGCTGGTGCGCGGCTTGAACGCCCCGCCGCGCAGGAAGGTGGCGCCGAGCGCCTTCACGCCGCGCGCGGCCTCGAGGAGCTGCTCCTTCGACTCGACCGAGCACGGCCCGGCGATGACGGCCACCGCCCGCCCGCCCAGCGTCGCGCCGCCGACGTCGAGGACGGTGTCCTCCTCCTTGACCTCGCGCGAGACGAGCTTGAACGGCTGCGAGACGCGGATCGCGTCGGCCACGCCCGGCATGCCGGTGAAGAGCCCCACCTCCAGCGCCCCCTTGTTGCCGGTGATGCCGATCGCGACGCGCTGCGCCCCCGGGATCGCGTGCGGCGTGTAGCCGAGCCCGCGGATCTTCTCCGCCACCGCCTCCACCTCCGAGGGGGTGGCGTGCGGCTTCATCACGATGAGCATCGCGGGAGTGTAACCCCGCGGGCGCGGACGCACCAACTGCGCGAGCGCCGGGTGGTGATCAATTGATCACTACCGAGCGCCGGCACGTGCTCCGTCTCCCTCGCCCCGCGGAGCGGGGAGAGGGCCGGGGAGAGGGGCCTCGCAACCCCGATCGTCGGCTCGCTTGCGCCCCCCGCGCTCCTGCGGCAGAAATCCGGGATGAGCCATCGCCAGAGGCGCGTGCTGCTGCTCCAGGCGGGCTCGGCGCCGGCCGCGCTGCGGGCGCGCTTCGGCGACTTTCCCGACTGGTTCGCGCGCCACCTCGCGCCGCGGGTCGAGCTCGAGGTGGTGCGCCCGTACGAGCGGGCGCTGCCCTCGCCCTCGCGGTTCCACGGCGTGCTCGTCACCGGGTCCCTGGCGAGCGTGACCGACCCGGCCCCCTGGATGGACGAGGCCGGCGCCTGGCTCGTCGACGCGGCGCGGGCGATCCCGGTGCTGGGCGTCTGCTTCGGGCACCAGCTCCTGGCGCGCGCCCTGGGCGGCCGCGTGGAGCTGAACCCGCGCGGCCGCGAGGCGGGGACGGTCGAGGTCCAGCTCACCGCGGCCGGCGCGCGTGACCCGCTCTTCGCGGGGCTGCCCGCGCGGCTCCTGGCGCAGGAGACGCACGAGGACCACGTGGCGGAGCTGCCGCCGGGAGCGACGCTGCTGGCGGGGAACGCCCGGACGCCGGTGCAGGCCTTCGGGGTGGGCGAGCGCCTGCGCTGCGTCCAGTTCCACCCCGAGTTCGACCAGGCCCGCTCGCGCCACCTGGCCGAGCTGCGGCGCGCGGCCGGCGAGGCGGCGGCCTGGGGCGACGTCGATCCGGCGGCGGTGCGCGAGACGCCGGAGGCGACCGCGGTGCTCGGCCGCTGGCTCGATCACTTCGTCGGTGCCCGGTGAGCCGCGACCGCCGCTGGGACTTCCTGTACGACCGCGAGCGGCAGCCGGTGAAGGACTGGCTGCTGGAGCGCTTCGCGGAGGCGCTCGCCGAGGAGCTCCGCGCCTGGCCGCCGCCCTGGGCCGACGCCGTCCCGCCGGAGCTCCTGGCGCGCCACGCGGCGGGGACCTCTGCCGCGCTCCCCGAGGCTGGCGTGCGGTTCGCGCTGCTGGTGGCGCGGCTCGAGCTCGCGCGGGAGGTCGAGCGGATCGACCGGCTCATGGCGGAGGAGGCGCCCCGGCGCTGGGCGGGCGAGGCGGAGGCGGCGGCGGGCCACCTCCTGGTGCGCCTCGTCACCGAGCGCTGCCTGGAGCTCAAGGAGCAGGCGGCGGCGCGGCTCGGCCGCGACGACCTCGCGCGCGCGGTGCAGCGGGCCGAGGGGCTCCTCTACCCCGGCTCCTGAGCTACAGGACGGGCGCGACCGTCACATCGGCGCGAGCCCGCGCGGGCCGGCGACCACCGGCTGGCCGACCTGGAAGGGCGGATAGCCCTCGTACACGTACCGGTCGAGGCCGCCGTCGTCGAAGCGGACGAACAGCTCGTACCAGCGCCGCTCGGCCGAGCCCTGGCTGGCGGCGGCGCCCACGGCCGCTCCGCCCACCGCGCCGACGAGCGCGCCTGCGGCGCTGCCGTGGTAGTGCCCGGTGCCCCAGCGGTCGTAGCTGGTGTGGCCGCCGAGCGCGCTGCCCAGGAGCCCGCCGATCAGGGCGCCGGCCACCGCGCCGCCGGCCGGGTTCCCCTCGTCGCGCTGCACCGTCTCTCGGACCGACTCGACGTGCCCCGGCCGCGACCACTCCTGGCCGTAGCCGTCGTCCCAGGTGCGGGTGGTGGTCCGGTGTGTGACGCAGCCTGAGAGCAGGAGCGCCGAGGCTGCGGCGGCGACGAACGGGCGAGTGCGCATGGCGGGCAGTACCTCCGCCCGGGAGTTTTGCACGCGGTGTGCCGCGGCCGAGCGGCCGCCAGGACACAGGATTTCGGCCCGGGCCGCGCCGCGCCCGTGCCGCCGGGCCACCGGCGTGCCGACGGGTCACGGCCGTGGGCAGGACAGGCGGGCGGCGGGCCGCCTACTTGAGCTCCTCCTTGGGCACCTTCTCCCAGTCCGCCAGGAACTTCTTCAGGCCGAGGTCGGTGAGCGGGTGCTTGGCGAGCTGCTCCAGCACGTTGAAGGGGATGGTCGCGACGTCCGCGCCGAGGCGGGCCGCCTCCAGGACATGGAGCGGGTGGCGCACGCTCGCCACCAGCACCTTCGTGGCGAAGTCGTAGTTCCGGTAGATCTCCAGGATCTGCGCGATGAGCGCCATCCCGTCCTCGGACACGTCGTCGAGCCGGCCGACGAACGGCGACACGTAGCTGGCGCCCGCCTTGGCGGCGAGGAGCGCCTGCACCGGCGAGAAGCAGAGGGTGACGTTGGTGCGGATGCCCTCGGCGGTGAGGTCGCGCACCGCCCGGAGGCCCTCGGTGATGAGCGGCACCTTCACCACCACGTTCTCCGCCACCTTGGCGTAGTGGCGCGCCTCGCGCATCATCCCGTCGTACTCGACGGCGGTCACCTCGGCCGACACCGGCCCCGGGACGAGCGCGGTGATCTCCTTCAGCACCTCGGAGAAGCGCCGGCCGGTTTTGGCGACGAGCGACGGGTTGGTGGTCACGCCGTCGCACAGGCCGAGCGCGAGCGCCTTCTTGATGTCCCCCACGTCGGCGGTGTCGATGAAGAACTGCATGGCGGGCTCCTCCGGTGGGGGCGGTGGGTGAACGGCGAGGGTATAGCGGAGCGGTCCGACAGGCCGCAAGCGCGCCCTGCTGTGCGGGCGGGCCGGGTGTGGTAAACGCCACGCATGCCGAGCCGGAAGAGCGCGCGGGTCCTGAAGCTGCCGAGCGGGCAGGCCGCCGCGCGGCGCCGCCGGCGCGAGCTCGTGGAGTACGGGCAGAGCGTGGTGGCGGCCGAGGCCGCGGCGCTCGGGCGGCTCGCGCTCGACGCGCCCTTCGCCACCGCGGTGGAGTGGGTGCTGGCGTGCCGCGGCCGGGTGGTCGTCACCGGCATGGGCAAGACCGGCTTCGTGGCGCAGAAGCTCTCCGCCACGCTCGCCTCGACCGGCACCCCGTCGCACTACCTCCACCCGGCCGAGGCGGCCCACGGCGACCTCGGGCGCGTGACGCGCGACGACCTGGTGCTGGCGCTGTCCAACTCGGGCGACACGGAGGAGATCCTGCGCCTCCTGCCGGCGCTGAAGAAGATCGGGGCCCGCGTGGTCGCGCTCACCCGCGACCTCGCCAACCCGCTCGCGCGCGGCGCGGACCTGGCCGTGGCCATCGGCGACATCGAGGAGGCGTGCCCGATGCGGCTCGCCCCCACCGCGTCCACCGCGGCGCTGCTGGCGGTCGCCGACGCGATCGCCATGACGGTCCTGAAGAACCGCCCCTTCGACCGCGAGGAGTACGCGCTCTACCACCCGGGCGGGAAGCTCGGCCGCGGGCTCATGAAGGTGCGCGAGGTGATGCGCACCGGCCCGGAGAACCCGCTCGTGAGCGCGACCGCGCCGCTCAAGGCGGCGGTGGCGGTCATGACCGAGACGCCGGGCCGCCCGGGCGCCTGCACCGTGGTCGACCGCGAGGGCAAGCTGGTGGGCGTCTTCACCGACGGCGACCTGCGCCGCAGCGTCGAGCGAGGGCGGGTGGACTTCGACGCGGCGGTGGCGGGCTTCATGTCGAGGAACCCGCGCACGGTGCGGCCCGAGGCGCTGGTGGCCGACGCGGCGCGGGTGCTCCGGCAGGCGCGCATCGACCAGGTGCCGGTGGTGGACGAGGCGGGCCGGCCGGTGGGGCTGCTCGACGTGCAGGACCTGCTCGCGGCGCGGGTCCTGTAGTGGGGCGGAGCGCGCCCAGCGAGGCCGCCCTCCGCCGCGCGCTGGTGGACGTCTGCCGCGCGCTCCACGCGCGCGACCTCATCGGCGCCGGCGAGGGGAACGTCTCCTGCCGCCTGGGGCCGGACCGCCTGCTCGTCACGCCCGCCGGCGCCAGCAAGGCGCTCCTCCGGCCCGCCGACCTGGTGGTGGTGGACCTCGCCGGCGCGAAGGTGCGCGGCCGGGGCCGCCCCTCGAGCGAGCTGCGCATGCACCTCGCCGCGTACGCCGCCCGCCCGGACGCGCAGGCGGCGGTCCACGCCCACCCGCTCACGGCGGTGGCGCTCACGGTGGCGGGGCTGCCGCCGCCCAACGACGTCATGCCGGAGGCCTCGGTGGTGCTGGGCGAGGTGTCGGTGGCGCCGTTCGCGACGCCCGGCACGGACGAGGTCCCGCGCGCGCTGGCCCCGCTGCTCGCGCGCCACGACGTGGTGCTGCTGGAGCGGCACGGCGCGCTGGCCCTGGGGCGCACGCTCGCCGAGGCGCTCGACCGGATCGAGACCCTGGAGCGGGTGGCGCGCGTGGCCTTCCTGGCGCGCCTCGCCGGCCGCTGCGAGCCGCTCCCGGCCGAGGCGGTGGCGAAGGTCCTGGCGGCGGCCGGCGTCACCCGGCGCTGAGCGCGGGCGCCGGCGCGGCTACGAGGTGACCGGGGGCCGCGGACGGCGGGTGACGGCCCGCGCCGAGCCCATTATCCTGTGCGCCGTCCACCCACAGGGAGGGAGGCGGCATGCAGAGCGTGAACCCGGCCACGGGCGAGGTGCTGCAGCGGTACCAGGACCACGGGCCCGCGGAGGTGGAGGCGCGGCTGGCGCGCGCGGCGGCCACCTTCCCGAACTACCGCCGCACGTCCTTCGCGGAGCGCAGCCGCTGGATGGCGCGCGCGGGCGAGCTCCTCGACGCCGAGAAGGACCGGATCGGCCGGCTCATGACCTCCGAGATGGGCAAGACCCTCAAGTCCGCCATCGCCGAGGCGGAGAAGTGCGCCTGGGTCTGCCGCTACTACGCGGAGCACGCCGAGCGCTTCCTCGCCGACGAGCCGGTGGAGACGAGCGCGTCGCGCAGCTTCGTCCGGCACCTGCCGCTCGGGCCGGTGCTGGCGGTCATGCCCTGGAACTTCCCCTTCTGGCAGGTCTTCCGCTTCGCCGCGCCGGCGCTCATGGCGGGGAACGTGGGGCTCCTCAAGCACGCCTCGAACGTGCCGGGCTGCGCGCTCGAGATCGAGGCGATCTTCCGGCGCGCCGGGTTCCCGGAGGGCGCCTTCCAGACCTTGCTGGTGGGCTCGGCGGCGGTGGCCGGCGTCATCGCCGATCCGCGCGTGAGGGCGGTCACGCTGACGGGCAGCGAAGGCGCCGGCGTGAAGGTGGGCGAGGCGGCCGGCCGCGCCATCAAGAAGGTCGTGCTGGAGCTGGGCGGGTCCGACCCGTTCATCGTGATGCCGAGCGCGGATCTCGACGCGGCGGCGAAGACGGCCGTCACCGCCCGCGTCATCAACAACGGCCAGTCGTGCATCGCCGCCAAGCGCTTCATCGTCCACGAGCGCGTCTACGCGGAGTTCGAGCGCCGGCTGAAGGCGGGGCTGGAGGCGCTGCGCGTCGGGGATCCCGCGCAGGACGGCGTGGACGTCGGGCCGCTCGCCACCGCGCAGGGCGTGGAGGACGTGGAGCGCCAGGTGACCGAGTCGGTGAGGGCGGGCGCGCGCCTCGTCACCGGCGGCCGGCGCGTCCCGGGCCGGGGCTGGTTCTACGCGCCGTCGGCCCTGGCGGACATCCCGCCGGCGGCGCCGGCCTACCGCGAGGAGGTGTTCGGCCCGGTGGCGCTCCTCTTCAAGGTGCGGAGCGCCGACGAGGCGATCGCGCTCGCGAACGACTCCGTGTACGGCCTGGGCTCGTCGGCGTGGACGAACGACCCGGCCGAGCGCGAGCGGTTCGCGAACGAGCTGGAGGCGGGGGCGACCTTCGTGAACGCGATGGTGGCCTCGGACCCCCGGCTGCCGTTCGGCGGCGTGAAGCACTCGGGTCACGGCCGCGAGCTGGGGCCGTGGGGCATCCGCGAGTTCGTGAACGTGAAGGCGGTCTCGATCCAGGAGCCGAAGGCGGGCGCGGCGCACCCGGGGACCCACGCGGCGGAGTAGGACGCGGCCTGGGGGCGTCACCCCGGGTACAGCCCGACCGGCTTCATGTCGTACGCCGGCACCGCCTTGAGCAGCTCGGCCACCGTGCAGCCGGTGCCGGGCACGAGGCGGTCGGGGCAGAGCTCGGCCAGCGGGGCCAGCACCCAGCGGCGGGAGATGAGGCCGGGGTGCGGGACGGTCAGGGTGGGGCTGCGGACGACGAGGTCGTCGCAGAGGAGCAGGTCGAGGTCGAGCGTGCGCGCGCCCCAGCGCAGCCCGCGCTCGCGGAAGGCGGCCTGCTCCACCGCCAGGAGCCGCTCGAGCAGCGCCTCGGGCTCGAGCGTGGTCTCGAGCTCGACCACCGCGTTGAGGTAGCGCGGCTGCGAGGGCCCCATGGGCGCCGCGTCGTGGACCCGCGAGCCGCGCAGGAAGGTGACGCCCGGGCAGGCGCGCAGCTCCCGCGCCGCGAGCGCCAGGTGCGCCCAGCGATCGCCCAGGTTCGACCCCACGCCCACGTACGCGCGCATGCGCTCCCCCGCGCCTCAGACGACCGGGTTCTTCAGCACGCCGATTCCGGAGACCTCCACCTCGACCCAGTCGCCGCGGCGGATGGGCCCGACGCCCTCCGGCGTGCCGGTGGCCACCAGGTCGCCCGGCAGGAGCGTCATGATCTGCGAGATGAAGGCGAGGAGGGCGTAGGGGTCCACCACCATGTCCCGCGTGGAGCCGCGCTGCCGCTGCTCGCCGTTGACCCGGCAGGTGACCACGGCGTCGAGCGGGTCGAGGTCGGTCTCCACCACCGGGCCGACCGGGCAGAACGTGTCGTACCCCTTGGCGCGCGTGAAGTGCTGCTCGGCGCGCTGGACGTCGCGCGCGGTGACGTCGTCGAGGCAGGTCCAGCCGAAGATCGCCTGGCGCGCCTCCGCCGCGCTGGCGCGGGTGAGGGTCCGCCCCACCACCGCCGCCAGCTCGGCCTCGTGGTGCACCTCCTTCGACGCCTCCGGCAGGCGGATCTCGCCGCCCGGCCCGATCACCGCCGTGGACGGCTTGAGGAACAGGAGCGGCTCCTTCGGCACCTCGTTCCCCAGCTCCCGCGCGTGGGCGCGGTAGTTGCGGCCGACGCAGACCACCTTCGACGGCGCCGCCGGCGCGAGCAGGCTCACCTCGGAGAGCGCGTAGGCCGGCCCCTCCGCCAGGCCGCCTGCCCAGGGCTCGGCCGTGAGCGCCCGCACCTCGAGCCCCTCGACCACGCCCCAGCGCTCGCGCCCGCCGCGCCTGAACCGGCACGTCCGCATCTCAGCTCCTCCGCAGCCCCAGCACGTCGGCCATGTCGTAGAGCCCCGGCGCCCGGCCCGCCACCCAGCGCGCCGCGCGCAGCGCCCCGCGCGCGAACTGGTCGCGCGAGGTGGCGCGGTGGGTGAGCTCGAGCCGCTCGCCCTCCCCCACGAAGTAGACGGTGTGCTCGCCCACCACGTCGCCGCCGCGGAGCGTCTGCACGCCGATCTCGCGCGGCGGCCGCTCGCCGATGATCCCGTGGCGCGCGAAGGCGAGGTCCTTGGCCGGGTCGCGCCCGAGCGCCTCGGCCGCCACCTCGGCCAGCCGCATGGCGGTGCCGGAGGGCGCGTCCTTCTTCTTGCGGTGGTGCATCTCGACCAGCTCGACGTCGTAGGCGTCGCCCAGCACCGCCGCCGCCTGCCGCACCAGCTCGAAGAGCACGTTCACCCCGACGCTCATGTTCGGGGAGAGGACGACGGGCACCTGGCGCGCCGCCGCCTCGACCCGCGCGCGCGCCTCCTTCGTGAAGCCGGTCGAGCCGACGACGAGCGCCACCCGCTCCGCCGCGCACAGCTCGGCGTGCGCCGCCGAGGCCTCGAAGCTGGTGAAGTCGATCACCACGTCGGCCCCGCCGCGCAGCGCCTGGCGCAGGTCGGCGGAGACGGGCACGCCCAGCGGCGGCAGCCCGGCCGCGGTCCCGGCGTCGAGCCCGGCGGCGAAGCCGGGCCGCTCGGTCGCCCCCGTGAGCTGGAACCCCTCCTCGCGCGCCCCGCGCAGGATGTGTCCACCCATGCGGCCGGAGACGCCGGTCACCACCACGCGGATCATGTCGCGGTCCTTTCAGGCCTGCTTCAGCAGCCCGAAGCGCACCATCGCCTCGCGCACCTTGACGAGCGTCGCGTCCGACACCGGCGCCAGCGGCAGCCGGATCTCCGGCCCCGCCCGGCCGAGCAGCGCCACCGCCGCCTTGACAGGGCCGGGGTTCGTCTCGAGGAACATGGCGCGGTTCAGGTCCGCCATCGCCACCTGCTGCTCGAGCGCCTTCGCGTGGTCGCCGCGCAGCGCGGCCGCGGTGAGCGCCTTCATCGCCGCCGGCGCGATGTTCGCCACCACCGAGATGACCCCGTGGCCACCGCAGGCGACGTAGGGCAGCACCGTGAAGTCGTCGCCCGAGAGGTAGACGATCGCGTCCCGGCCCACCTTCTCGACGAGCTGGACCTGGCGGTCCATGTTGGCGGTCGCCTCCTTGATGCCGACGATCGCGCCGGTCTTCGCGAGGCGCGCCACCGTGTCGGGGAGGAGGTCGCCCGAGGTGCGGGAGGGCACGTTGTAGGCGACCACCGGGAAGCGGGCCGCCTCCCAGATCGCCTGGTAGTGCCGGAAGAGCCCCTCCTGCGTGGGCTTGTTGTAGTAGGGCGTCACGACGAGGGCGGCGTCGGCCTTGAGCTCCTTCGCCAGCTTCACCGCCTCGACGCACTCGTGGGTGGCGTTCGAGCCGGCGCCGGCGATGACGGCGGCGCGGCCGCGCACCCGCTCCACGACCGTCCGGATGACGTCCGCCCGCTCCTTCGCCGTGAGCGTCACGCCCTCGCCGGTCGTGCCGCAGGGCACGATGCCGTCGGTGCCCTCGGCGAGCTGCCACTCGACGAGCTCCCCGAGCGCGCGCAGATCCACCGCGCCATCCTTCATCGGGGTGACGATCGCGACCATCGAACCTTGGAAGCGCATGGGACCTCCGGGCGGGAGACCTGGACTTTAACCGATCGGACGGCGGGTGCCGAAGCGGCGCGCGGGGGGGCTCGCCTGCTCTCCCCGGGTGAGGTCCGCGAAGGTCTCCCGCCGGCGGGCGAGGCGCGCCACGTCCCCGTCCACCAGTACCTCGGCCGCCCGGGGGCGGGCGTTGTAGCTGGAGGACATGGCGAAGCCGTAGGCGCCGGCCGACCGGACGCAGAGGAGCTCGCCCCCGTTCACCTCGGGCAGCCGCCGCCGCTGCGCCAGGAAGTCGGAGGACTCGCAGACCGGGCCCACCACGTCGGCCACGATCTCGTCCTCGCGCGGGCGCGCCACCGGCTCGATGGCGTGCTGCGCGCCGTAGAGCGCGGGCCGGACGAGGTCGTTCATCCCGGCGTCCACCACCACGAACTCGCGGCGGCCGTTCCGCTTGCGGTACAGGACCCGCGTCACGAGCACGCCGGCGTTCCCCACCAGCACCCGCCCCGGCTCGAGCAGCACCTCGCCGTCGAAGCCGCGCAGCGCCTTCTTCACCGCCGCGCCGTAGACGTCGGGGTGCGGCGGCTCCTCGCCGCCGTACGGGATGCCGAGGCCGCCGCCCACGTCGAGGTGGGCGAGGTGGATGCCCTCGCGCGCGAGGTCGCGCACGAGCCCCCGCACGCGCGCGATGGCGTCCACGAAGGGGCCGAGCTCGGTGATCTGCGAGCCGATGTGCATCGCGACGCCCTTGACCTGCAGGGCGGGGTCGCCGGCGGCGAGCGCGTAGAGGCGCCGCGCCTCCTCGACCGACACGCCGAACTTCGACTCGCGCAGGCCGGTCGCGATGTAGGGGTGCGTCTTCGGATCGACGGCCGGGTTCACGCGCAGCGCGATGGGGGCGCGCCGCTTCAGGCGCCGCGCGACGACGGAGACGCGCCCCAGCTCCTCCGCGCTCTCGACGTCGAGGACCTTCACGCCCTGGTCGAGCGCGAACGCGATCTCGTCGTCGCGCTTGCCGACCCCGCTGAAGACCACCTTGCCCGGCTCGCCGCCCGCCTTGAGCACCCGGTACAGCTCGCCGGCGGAGACGATGTCGAAGCCGGAGCCGAGCCGCGCGAAGAGCGACAGCACCGCCAGGTTCGAGTTGGCCTTCACCGCGTAGCAGAGGAGGTGCGGCATCCCCCGCAAGGACCGCTCCAGCACCTTCCAGTGCCGGGTGAGCGTGGCGGTGGAGTAGACGTAGAGCGGCGTGCCGTAGGCGCGGGCCAGCTCGTCGAGCGGGATGTCCTCGGCGTGGAGCACGCCGCGCCGGCGCTGAAAGTGGTTCATGGGCTGGGCGGCGCGGCGGTCGGGTTCGCCGGCGTCGGGGTCGGGGTCGGGGTCGGGGTCGGGGTCGGGGTCGGGGTCGGCGTCGGGGTCGGCGTCGGGGTCGAGGTCGGGGTCGAGGTCGGGGTCGAGGTCGGGGTCGAGGTCGGGGTCGAGGTCGACGTCGAGGTCGCGCCCGCCCCCCCGTCCGCCGGCTCCGGCAGCGGCGGCCGCGGCGGCGCCTTCACCCCGCAGGCGAGGAGAGCGGCGGCGGCCAGGGCGAGGCGCCTCATCCGGCCCTCCCCAGCTCCTTCTCCCAGCGGGCGAGCTGCCTCGCGACCTGCTTCGGCCCCGGCGCGCCGGGGATCTCCCGCCGCGCCAGGCTGGCGCGCGCGTCGAAGCGGCGGACCACGTCCGGCGCGAAGGCGCGGTGGAAGCGCCGCCACTCGGCGGCGGTCAGGGCGGCGAGCGCCTTCCCCTCGCGCGTGGCCCAGGCGGCGGCGGCGCCCACGGCCTCGTGCGCCTCGCGGAAGCGGACGCCCTTCTCCACCAGGTACTCGGCCGCGTCGGTGGCGAGCGCCTCGCCCGACCCGAGCGCCTCGGCCATGCGCTCGGCGTGGTAGGTGGCGGTCTCGACCGCGCCCGCCAGCGCCAGCGCGGTCTGGGCGAGCTTCCGCGGCGCGTCGAGCAGCGGCCGCTTGTCCTCCTGCAGATCGCGGTTGTACGAGAGCGGCAGGTTCTTCGGCAGGGTGAGCAGCGTCACCAGGTCGCCCACGGCGCTCCCCGCCCGGCCGCGTGCCAGCTCGCCGACGTCGGGGTTCTTCTTCTGCGGCATGAGCGAGCTGCCGGTCGAGAACGCGTCGGAGAGCGTCATGAAGCCGAACTCGCGCGTCGTCCAGAGGACGAGCTCCTCGCCGAGGCGCGACAGGTGCACCGCCGAGAGCGCGCAGGCGAAGCCGAGCTCGATGGCGCTGTCGCGGTCGGAGACGGCGTCGAGCGAGTTGCGCGTCACGCCGGCGAGGCCGAGCGCCCGCGCGGTGTGCGCGCGGTCGATGCGCAGGGTCGTGCCCGCCAGCGCGCCCGAGCCGAGCGGCGAGACGGCCGCCCGCGCCCGCACCTCGCCGAGGCGCTGCCGGTCGCGCCCGAGCGCCTCGACGTAGGCCAGCAGGTGGTGCGCCAGCGTCACCGGCTGCGCCCGCTGCAGGTGGGTGTAGCCGGGGAGCAGGGTGGCCTCGTGCCGCCGCGCCTGCCCGAGCAGCGCGCGCATGAGCGCGACCAGCGCCTGGTCGCACTGGCCGCAGGCGTCGACGATGAAGAGCCGCTCGTCGAGCGCCACCTGGTCGTTGCGGCTGCGGCCGGCGTGCAGGTAGCCCGCGTCGCGGCCCACCAGCTCGCCCAGGCGCCGCTCGACGTGGGTGTGGACGTCCTCCAGCGCCGGGTCGAACGCGATCTTCCCGGCGGCGAACTCCTCCCGCACCTGGGCCAGCCCGGCGTCGATGCGGCGCGCGGCCGCCTTCGGCACGAGGCCCCGCGCCGCCAGCATGGCGACGTGGGCGCGCGAGCCGCGGATGTCCTGCTCGAAGAGCGCCGCGTCCTCGCCGATGGAGACGGACAGCGCGACGAGGCGCGGGTCCGCCTCGCCCGAGAGCGCCGCCCGGGAGACCGGCTTCGCCCGCCCGCCGCGCCGGGCCATCAGAACTTCACCGCCACGCCGGAGCGGATGGCCCAGGCGCGCGACAGGTCGCCCTGCGGCGCCCCGATGGGCGCGCCGGCCGCGCCGTAGCCGAGGCCGCTGAGCGGCTGGAGCATGCCGACGTTGAGCCAGGCCAGGAAGCCGTCGTCGGACTTGTAGTTGAGCCCCGAGTCCACCTCGAGGCCGAGCGGCGTGCTGGTGCTGGAGGGGGTGGAGCTGGCGTAGATCGCCTGCGAGTAGATGACGGACAGCGTCGCCGCCAGGCCCTCGATGAACTCGTAGCGCAGGGTGGGCTTCAGGTAGAAGGCGTCGGTCACGCCCTGCAGGATGTCGCGCCAGAGGATGAGGTCGACGTGGTAGGCGGGGTTGAAGCGGAAGTTGCGGATGTCCTGCACCTTGTCGCCCGGCGCGAACTGCATCCCGTCGACGTCGCCCGCCTGCGGCTGGAGGCAGGTGGTGGTGAGCGTGCTCGAGGTGGAGCTCGTGTAGCAGCCGCGGCCGGGGCGGTTGCCGAAGCCGGGGTTCCGGTCGCCGCTCGCCATGCCGGCCTCGCCGCCGAGGGTGAACTTGCCGAGCGTCCAGGCCGCCTGCGCGGCGCCGCCGAACTGGCGCAGCAGCACCGGCCCGACGCCGTTGCCGGAGGCGTCCTGCGCGGCGTTGCCGATCTGGCCGTAGATGCCGGCCAGCTCCAGCTCGAAGCGGAACTTCTTCGTCTGGTACTTCGTCCACAGGTCGAGGGTGTGGGCGTACGCGTCGCGCTTCACCGAGCTGCCCGTCACCGGGTCGTTGGCGGTGGGGTTGGTCGAGCCGGTGGACGGCGGCGTCGTGACCCCGCCCACGGGCGTCCCGCCGGCCGGCACCGCGCCGGCCGCGAGCCACTGCGGGAACTCGTACGCCTGGGTCTTGTACATGTACCAGGCGCCGAAGGCGAGGGCGCCCTCGCCCCGCTCCAGCTTGCGCTTCACCTCGTCGTCGCTGTCGGCGCGGACGATCTTGAGGCCGATCGCCTTCGCGTCGTCGGCCATGTCGCGGTCGAACGGCTGGCCGAGCCCGCTCGACACGCGGAAGTCCTGCGAGGTGACGCCGGTCGCGACGATCTCGTACATCGGCACGAGCACCAGCCGGCCGACGGGGGTGCTGATCGGCGTGAGCGCGAACTGGAGCCGGTCGACGCTGTCGCCGAGGTCGTCGTCGATGCCGGCGCCCGCGTGCGAGAGGACGCCGAGGCCCCACGACGACGGCATGCGGCCGAACGAGAGCAGGCCGACCGGCGTCTGCACCTCGGCCCAGGCGCGCTTCGCGACCATGGAGTTGCGGTCGGAGTTGAGGCCGGCGGTCGGCGGGACCTGGCTCGTCGACTGGAACGGGTAGAGCACCGAGTCGCTGCGCGCGAACGAGCCCACCGGCGTCGAGCCGAGCACCAGGTTGTCGAGGATGTCGATCTGGCTCATCACCCGGATCTGCTCGGAGACGTTGAGCGTCGGCTCCAGGCGGAACCGCATGTTGCCGCTGGTGAGCGTGCCGCGGTGGTCCGGGTCGCGCAGCGGGCGCGGGAAGAGGAAGTAGCCGTCGGGGTCGGCCGCGCGCCGCAGGTCGAAGTTGTCCATCAGGTCCCCGCGCACGCGCAGGTACCCGTTGAGCTGCAGGAACTCGAGCTTGGGCCGGTCGCCGGCGGCGGAGGTCTCCATGAACTCGCGCGCCGACTGCGCGCCCTGGATCTCGGCCCGGACCTCGTCGCGCATCTCCTCCTTGGCGCGCTCCACCTCGCGGCGAACGAGGTCGCGCGTGGCGGGATCCACCGGCGCGCCGGACGGCGCCGCGGCGGGCGCGGGCGCGAGGGAGGGGGCGGCCGGAGAGGCGGGCTTCGCCTCGGCCGCCTGGGCGATCGCCCGCAGCGGGATGAGGGTCGAAGCCGCGAGCAGCACGGCGCAGAGCCGGGACATGGGGACACCCCTCTAGCGGAGCGCCGGGCGGGCGCTCTCTCGCTGGAATTTCAGCTCTTTTGTCACGCGCCGCGCGCGAGGGTCAAGCCTTCTGCGGACCCTGGCGCAGCTCGACCAGCACCCCGCGGCTGCCCTTGGGGTGGACGAAGGCCACCTGCGCGCCGCCGGCGCCGGGGCGCGGCACCTCGTCGAGGAGGGGCGCGCCGCCGGCCTTGAGGGCCGCCATGGCCTTCGCCAGGTCGGGGACCTCGAGGCAGACGTGGTGCAGCCCCTCGCCGCGCTTCTCGATGGCCTTCGCCATGGGGCTCGACGGGCCGGTGGGGCTCACCAGCTCGATGCGGCCGGCGCCGTGGCCGAAGATCGCCACCCGCACCTGCTCCGACGGGACCTCCTCCACCTCCGACAGCGTGAGGCCGTAGACGTCGCGGTAGAGCCGGATGGCGGCGTCGAGATCCGCGACGAGGATGGCGACGTGGTCGAGACCGGTCATGAGGGGCTCCGGGTGGGAGGCGAGGGGCGGACATCACACCTTGGGCGAGGCCGCGCGTCAACCGACCTCGACCTCGACCTACCCCTTCGGCTTCGCGCTCACCACCTGCAGCGCGCCCAGCAGGCCCACCGTGTCCACCTGCGGGCCGCGGCCCAGCACCACGTGCGTGGGATCGGCCACCGGCTGGTCGAAGGTGGGGTCCACCGCGATCCACTCCCCGCCGCTCTTCACCTCCACCCAGGCGTGCCAGTAGAGCGCCGGCACACCGTCGTCGTAGCGGGCGTAGACGAGGCCGTGCACCTGCCGCGCCGGGATGCCGGCGGCGCGCGCCAGCGCGGTGAAGAGCAGCGCGTGCTCGGTGCAGTCGCCCTTCCCGAGCGCGAGGACCTCGGTGGCGCGGTCGCGCGAGACGCCGTAGGCCTTCTCCAGGCGGCCGTAGACGAAGTGCACGAGCTTCACCGACGCCGCGTAGGCGCCGCGGGTGTCGCCCACCACCTGCCTCGAGAGCGCCTGCAGCACCGGCGCGTCCGAGTCCACCTCGGGCGTCGGCGCCAGGTCCTCCTTCAGCTCGGGAGGGAGCCCGCGCACGCGCGCCGCGTCGCGCGCGGGGTCGGCCGCGGCCGGCCGCCGCGCGGTGACCGTGAGCAGGACCGCGCCGTCCGGCTGCGGCGACCAGCTCTGGCGCGGGTCGGGGGCCTGGAACTCGCGCGGCACGCCGCGCAGCCGGAACACCAGCGCGCCCGGCACCCGGCGCGGCAAGGGCCCGGGCAGCTTCACCCGCGTCATGCCGAACAGGTCCACCTTGTCGAGGCGCTGGGCGGTGTCGGCGGGCTCGGCCCGGGCCGAGACGGCGTCGCCGAGGCGCAGCTCCACCACCCGCCCGTCCGGCGCGAAGGACACCCGCGTCGCGGCGCGGTCGCCGGCCTCGCGCTCCTCCACCTGGGCGAGCTCGGCCTCGACCCCGCCCGCGGCGGCGCGCGCCAGCCCCACGAACCGGTCCTCCATCTTCTTCACGCGCAGGGTCTCGAGGTCGAGCTGCTCGCCGCGCACCGCCTCGCGCCGGGCCGCCGCCAGCCGGGCCGCGTCGGCCTGCTCCGCCGTCTCGCCCACCGGCGGCAGCGCGCGCTCCTCGCGCTGGCCCTGCGCGGTGAGGATCGCCCGGCAGCCCTGCGGCGTGCAGCGGCCCTCCACCGTGCGGTCCCCGCCGTCGCCCTCGCGCCGGCTGCTGAAGGAGAGGAGCCGCCCGCCCGGGCGCGCCTCGTACACCTTCTCGTCCTGCTGCGTCCGCTTCACGGTGCGGTCGCCCACGGTGGCCGACAGGGTCGAGGTGTTCTTCGCCACCAGCACGCGCTGGCCGTCGCGCACCTCCAGGCCGACCCAGCCGGTGGAGAAGCCCGCCTTCTTCCCCATGAGGTAGACGCCGAACCACTCGGGCTGCGCCGGGCGGGCGAGGTTCACCACGGTGGGCTGCGCGGCGCGCGCGCCGCCGGCGAGGGTCAGCGCGGCGAGCGCGAAGGCGAGGGCGAGGGCTCGGGTCATCGGTTCTCCAGAACGCCGGTTCCTACCAAAAATTCGCCTCGCCCGTCGCCGCCGCCCAGAATCCCCGGCGTGAGCGTGCTGTGGACCCTGCTCGTGGCCGCGTCGGTGGCGGCCGCGGCCGTGAACGGCCGGATGGCGGAGCTCACCGCCGCCATCGCCACCTCGGCGCAGGCGGCGGTCACGCTGGCGCTCGGCCTGGTAGGCGTCCTGGCGCTGTGGCTCGGGCTCATGCGGGTGGCCGAGCGGGCGGGGCTGGTGGCGCTCGTCGCGCGCGCGCTGCGGCCGGCGCTCCGGCGGCTCTTCCGCGGCGTCCCCGACGACCACCCCGCGCTGGGGGCCATCGTCCTCAACGTCTCGGCCAACCTGCTCGGCCTCGGCAACGCCGCCACCCCCTTCGGCGTGGAGGCGATGCGGCGGCTGGAGGAGCTGAACCCGCGCCCCGGCACCGCCACCGACGCGCAGGCGCTCCTGTGCGCGCTCAACACCGCCTCGGTCCAGCTCGTCCCGGCGACGGTGATCGCGCTCCGCGCCGCGGCCGGCGCGCGCGACCCGGCCGACGTGGTGGGCCCGGTGCTGCTCGCCAGCGCGTGCGGGGCCGCCACCGCCGTCGTGGCCGCGAAGCTCCTCGCCCGCGCCTTCCCGGCGCCGCCGGCCGGGGCGCCCTGACCGATGGGCCGCGCCGCGCTCCAGCTCCTGTCCTCCTGGGCCATCCCGCTCGCCGTGGCCGGCGTCCCGCTGCTCGCCCTCGCGCGCAAGCAGCAGGTCTATCCGGCCTTCCTCGAGGGCGCACGGGAGGGGTTCGAGACGGCGGTGCGGATCATCCCGCCGCTGGTGGCGGTGGTGGTCGCGCTCGGCATGTTCAAGGCGTCGGGCGCGCTCGACGGCGTCGCCCGCGCGCTCGCGCCGCTCACGTCCGCGCTCGGGCTGCCCGCCCCGGTGCTGCCGCTCGTGCTGGTGCGGCCGCTCTCCGGCGGCGCCGCGCTGGGGGTGGTGGCGGACGTGCTGCGCACCGAGGGGCCGGACAGCCTCGCCGGCCGCCTCGCCTCGGTGATGGCTGGCTCGACCGAGACCACGTTCTACGTGCTCGCCGTGTACATGGGGGCCGCGCGCGTCACGCGGTACCGGCACGCGCTCGCGGCGGGCCTGCTGGCCGACGCGGCCGGGTTCGCCGCGGCGGCGCTGGTGGTGCACGCCTACTTCGGCCGGTGACGGCGCCGGGGCCCGGCCGCGGGAGCGCTTCGCACCCTGCGACAACGGCCTACCCGGGGCTGCCCCCGGCCGGGCAGCCCCGGGCCGCCGCGTTTTGCCCGCGCGGACGGCGGCGCGCCGGCGTAGAACTGGAGGACCCATGCGCCCGAGCCCACTCCTCCTCGCGCTCGCCCTCGTCGCCGCCGCCTGCGGCGGGAACTCCTCGACCCCCGCCGCGACCAAGTGCCCGCAGAAGCCGTGCGACACCGGGCTCACGTGCCAGCCCGACGGCACCTGCGCGGTCGTCACCGTGTCGCCCGACGGCGGCATCGCCGCCTGCGGGAGCGGCGACGTGAAGCCGGTGGGCGACAGCTCGCTGGCCGCCGGCAGCCAGGCGACGGGCGCCGCCTACGTGCTGAAGCGCGAGACGCACACGGTCGGCACGTCGATGACCTTCGACGTGCCCGCCGGGACGGCCAGCCTCACCCTCGTGGAGCAGGCCACGAAGGCGCCGGACGTCGTGACCTTCGTGGCCGGCGGCAGCACGTACCAACTCAGCAACACCGCCGTCCCGCACACGCTGACGTCGCCTGACCCCACCTTCAAGTTCAACGACGTCGACGACGGCCAGCTGGTGCTCCCGGACTACAGCATCCTCCCCGTCTACTTCTTCAGCGACTCGCCCGCGACCGGCACCCTCACCCTGCCCAACACGACGAAGGGGCTCTCCGTCGTCGCGGGTGGCGGCCTGCCGCCGGGCACCTGGAGCGCCCTCGTCTCCGACTACGCGTACGAGTGCGCGGCGGGGATCGGGAAGAGTCAGCTCGGCTACGACAGCTGCACGGGGGGCGCCCTCGACAGCACCTATGACGTCACCGTGATCGCGAAGCCGGTCGTCAGCGGCGCCATCCCGTCCAGCGGCACGCTCGACGTGGTGGTGTACTTCGTCGCGACGGCGGTCGACGGCATCCCGCTCAACAAGGCCCGGGCGGACGCCGGCCAGGACTCCGACGTGAACCGGCTGGTCCAGACGCTCAGAGGCCTCTACGGGAAGAACGGCGTCACCGTGAACGTCACGTTCCAGGACGCCCCGCCGAGCGTCCAGACGCGCTTCGCCTCGGGCGTCAACATCGACCAGACCGGCGCCTGCTCCGACCTGTCCCAGCTCTTCACGAGCTCGGCGAAGGGGAACACCCTCAACATCTTCCTCGTCCCGTCGCTCAACGAGACGGCCACGAGCGGCCAGGCGACCTACACGGTGGGCATCGACGGGACCATCCCGGGCCCCGCCAGCGTCGGCGGGACGGTGGCGAGCGGCGCGGCGGTCTCCGCCGCCGACCTGCGCCATAACCAGACCTCTTGCTCCGGCAGCGGCTTCGTCGGCACCTGCGGGGCGGACGAGACGGCCTACATCATCGCCCACGAGGCGGGTCACTTCCTCGGGCTCTACCACGTGACCGAGAAGTACGGCTTCGAGTTCGACACGCTCGACGACACCTTCACCTGCACCTGCCAGGCGTGCGCGCCGTCGGGCTCCGTCTGCGCGACCGCCACCGCCGCGCCGCCGAGCAACGCCTACCCGATGTCCGACGTCTCGAAGTGCGTCACCCCGACCGCCAGCAAGGACTGCGGCGGCGGCGACAACCTCATGTTCTGGCTCTTCGACCAGATCTACTCGAAGGGCACGCTCAGCACCCAGCAGGGCCAGGTGGTGCGCGCCAACCCGCTCATCCACTAGAGGTCACCCATGACCGCGCTCTCGCTCGCGCTGCTCCTCGCCCTCGGCGGCCGCCCCACGCACCCGCTGCCGCCCTCGCCCGCCGCACAGGCCCCGGCCGCCACCTCGCCCGCGCTCTCCGACGAGGAGGTCGCGCAGCGCGTGGACGGGTACCTCTCCTCCATCGACACGCCCGTCACCGCCGCCGAGTGGCGCGCGCTCGGCCCCGCGGCGGTGGGCCGGCTCGCGGCCGTCGCCACCGACGCGGGCGCGCTCCCCACCCGCCGCGCGAAGGCGCTCGGCGCCCTCTCCGTGCTGGGCGGCGCCCGGGCGCGGCAGGTGGTGCTCGAGACGGCGCAGTCCGAGCAGGCTCCGTTCGCCGTCCGCGCCAGCGCCCTGCGCGGCGCCGGGCGGCTGCTCGGCCCGAAGACCCTCGCGAAGAAGCTCGCGCCGGTCCTGCAGCAGGCGCGCGAGGCGCCGGTGCGCGCGACCGCGGCCGAGGTGCTGGCGGGGCACGCCGGCGCGGCCGGCTGCGCGGCCGTGCGGGCGCAGGCGGCCCGCGAGCCGGGCGAGGCGCGCGGCCACTTCGCGCGGGCGCTCGAGCGCTGCGGGCCCGGGAGCCCCTGACGGGAGCCATCGCGCTCCGAGCGCTGCTGCAATCTTGCGCTCCGGGGCCGGGTCGGGTTTACCTCTAGGCGCCGGGCGGGGGCCTGGAGCCGAACCCGAGATGCCTGCTGACCGCGCCGATCTGGAGCGCCGCATCGCCGCAGCCACGCCGCAGGACACCGTCCGCGGCGTCGTCTTCAAGGCCACGTCCAAGCTCCTGCGCGAGCACCTGGGCGAGGTCGCCGCCCGCGCCTGCGACCCGGGGAAGGGCTCGCGGGTCGACTTCCTCAGCTACCCGGTCGAGGACTACCTGCGGCTCGCCTGGGCGGGCGTCGACGCGCTCGAGCCGCGGCTCGGCTCGGTGGACGCGGGCTTCTTCGCCATCGGCGAGGCGGCCATGCGCGACGTGTTCGGCACGCTGCTCGGGCGGACCCTCCTCTCCCTCGCCGGCGACGACATGCGCCAGCTGCTCTCGCAGGTGGGCACCGGCTACAAGGCGACGGTGGGCTACGGCGAGCGCACGGTCGACTGGCCCGGCGAGCGGAGCGCCCACTTCGTCTTCCGCCGCGACTTCCTGGTGCCGGCCTTCCACTGCGGCGTGCTGGCGGCCGCGGCCAAGGCGCTCGGCGGCCGGGACGTGCTGGCCCAGGGGCGGCCCACCGGCTTCCTCGATCTGGAGGTCGATCTCACCTGGAGCTGAGGCGCGGCCGGCGTTAGCGAAGGGCGGTGGCCGAGGTCCTGCTCTTCGCGCTCGACGACCTGCGCGCCCGCTTCGGCCTCGCCGCCGCGGCCGGCGCCGACCCGCGCCAGGACACCGGCCCGTTCCGCGCCTTCCGCGCCGCGCTCTTGCCCGCCCTGGCCGCCGCGGCGGCCGCCGAGGCGGAGGCCAGCATGTGGTGGGAGGGCGGCTTCAACGGCTACGCGCTGGCGGTGGCGCTCGAGCCGGCCGGCGCGGTGCCGGGCGCCGAGGCGCGCGCGGGGCCCATCTGCCCGGTGGACGCCGTGCGGCTCGCGCCGGCGCGCCGCGACCGGTATCCTCTGGCCCGCCTCGCGCCCGGGCGGTACGAGCTCGCGCGCGACGAGACCGGCGCCCTCGTCGAGGCGCCCTTCGGCGCCCCGACCGGCCACTTCGGCGCGCCCGGAATGCGGAGGCTCCCATGAAGGCGGTCTTCTTCGCGGCGAAGGGCGGACCCGAGGTGATCGAGGTCCGCGAGCTGCCCGACCCGCGCCCCGCGCGCGGCGAGGTGCTGGTGCGGGTGCGGGCCGCGGGCGTCAACCGCGCCGACCTGCTCCAGCGGCGCGGCCTCTACCCACCGCCGGCCGGGCTGCGCGAGGAGGTGCCCGGGCTCGAGCTCGCCGGCGAGGTGGCGGCGGTGGGCGAAGGGGTCACCGCGCTGAAGCCGGGCGACCGGGTGATGGCCATCGCCGGCGGCGAGGCGCAGGCGGAGCTCGCCGTCGCGCACGAGCGGATGCTGGTGAAGGTGCCGCCCTCGCTCACGTTCGACGAGGCGGGCGCGGCCATGGAGGCGTTCGTCACCTCGCACGACGCGCTCGTCACCCTCGGCGGCCTCCGGTCCGGCTGGACGGTGCTCCTCCACGCCGTCGGCTCGGGCGTCGCGACCGCGGCGCTGCAGCTCGCCAAGGCGGCCGGCGCGACCGTGATCGGCACGAGCCGCACCGCCGACAAGCTCGAGCGGGCGCGCGCGCTCGGCCTCGACCACGGGATCCTCCTCGGGAAGGACGAGCCGCGCTTCGCCGACGAGGTGCGGCGGCTCACCGGGGGCGAGGGCGCGCCGGTCGTCGTCGACTTCGTCGGCGCCGCCTACGCGGCCGAGAACGTGGCGGCGCTGGCGCAGGGCGGCCGGATCGTCGTCGTCGGCACCCTGGGCGGGAACAAGGCGGCGATCGACCTCTCGCTCCTCATGCGGCGGCGCGGGGAGGTCATCGGGACGGTGCTCCGGCCGCGGCCGCTGGAGGAGAAGATCCGCGCCACCCGCCTCTTCGCGAAGGACGTCCTGCCGCTCCTGGCCCAGGGGAAGGTGAAGCCGATCGTCGACGCCGCCCTGCCGATGGCGCGCGCCCGCGAGGCGCACGAGCGGCTGGAGAAGAACGACAGCTTCGGGAAGCTGGTGCTGACCTTCTAGGGCGAGCGGACCCACCCCGAGCCGCGTCTCCCTGGCGGCGGGCGCGGAAACCGGCTTACATGCCGCGGATGGCGACGCCCTCCACGCACGTTCCAGCCCAGCCCTCCGCCGCCCCTGTCCGACGGCGCGAGCTCACCGCCCGCGCCGTCGCCGTCTCGGTGCTGGTGGCGATCATCATGGGCGCCTCGTTCCCGCCGGTGGTCCTCAAGATCGGCTACGGCCCGAACATCTCGGTCTCGGCCGCCTTCTTCGGCTTCATCGCGCTCGCGATCACCGCCGCGCTCTCGCGGGTGGGCGCGACGGTGTACGAGGCCAACATGGCGCAGACCGCCGGCACCGCCGCCGGCGAGATCGGCTTCATGTGCATCGTGCTGGCCGCCATCGACATGCTGAACGACCGGCCCGGCCTCGGCTTCTCGCTCCACCTCACCGGCTGGCAGATCTTCCTCTGGCTCACCTTCGCCGGGCTCACCGGCGCCTTCCTCGCCATCCCGCTGCGGCGCCACTACATCGACGAGGAGAACCTCACCTTCGCCGACGGCACCGCGGCCGGCGAGACGCTGGTCGTGCTGTACCAGGGCGCGCGCGAGGCGGCGATGCGGCTCAAGGCGCTCTTCGCGGGGCTGGGCCTCTCCGCCTTCGTCGCCTTCTTCCGCGACGGACCGTGGACCTTCATCCCCGGCGAGCTCCCCTTCGGCGCGCACGGCGCGGCGCTGCGCATGGGCACCGAGGTGGGCGTCCTCTCGATCGGCGCCGGCATGATGGTCGGCCTGCGCATCACCCTCTCCATGGGGCTCGGGATGGTGCTGGCCTGGGTGCTCGCGCCGCCGGCGCTGGTGGCGCAGGGCTGGGTGCCGCACCAGACGTTCCCCGAGGTGCTGCGGTGGGTGATGTGGCCGGCCACCGGGCTCATGGTGGCGGGCGGCCTCACCGCGCTCGTGCTCAAGTGGAACGTCATCGCCCGCACCTTCAGCAAGCTCTCCGCCAAGGACGTGGGGAGCGACGAGATCCCGCTCCGCTGGGTGGCGTGGGGCGCGGGGCTCTCGGCCGTGGCGCTGGCGCTGGTGCAGAAGCTCTCGCTCGACTTCCCCTACTGGCTCACCGCCGTCTCGCTGCTCCTCTCCATCCCGCTCATGCTGGTGGGGATCCGGGTGCTGGGCGAGACGAACTGGGCGCCCATCAGCGCGCTCGCGAACCTGATGCAGGCGGTGTTCGCCGGCCTGCAGCCGGGCCACGTGCCGGTCAACATGATCGGCTCCGGGATGAGCGGGACCGTGGCCGGCCAGGGCGAGCACCTCATGCAGTGCTACCGCTCGGGCAAGATCATCGGCTCGAACAACCGCAGCCTGTTCTACATGCAGCTGGTCGGGATCCCGGTCGGCGCGGCGGCGGTGGCGGTGGTCTACCCGGCGCTGCGCCAGAAGTACGGCTTCGGCGACCACGGCCTCACCTCACCCATCAGCGTGAAGTGGGCGGGCTTCGCGGAGCTCCTCGCCAAGGGCTTCTCCACCCTGCCGCAGGGCTGCCTGGCGGCGCTCTGCGTCGCGCTCGTGCTCGGCGTCGCGATCACGCTCCTCGAGCCGCGCTGGCACCGCTTCCTGCCGTCGCCGACGGCGCTCGGCATCGGCATGCTCGTCCCGGGCTACGCCATCGTCCCCATGGTGCTGGGCGGCATCGCTCAGTCGGTGTGGGCGCGCCGGAGCCCGCGGACCGAGGCCATCTACAACATCCCGGTGGCCTCCGGCTTCATCGCGGGCGAGGCGCTGGTGCTCTCCATCATCGCCATCGCGGCGGCCGTGCGGTCGCTGTCCGCAGGCTGACGGCGCCGGCCGCGCGGCCGGGCGAGCCCGGCGGGCGGGGGACCTCCCCTCAGACGAACTTGAGGTGGCGGTCCATCCGCCGGGCGAGCTGCGGGGCGGACAGGATGTTGGCTGCCCGCTCGATGCGCTGGCGACCGAACCCGTCGGCGGCCTCGTAGGCGGCCGAGACCAGATCGCCCAGCGTGGTGACGATCTTCTTGGGAAGCTTCGCGACGGCGCTCCGGCGGCTCTTCTTCATGGTGGGGGTCGTCCTCCCGTCTTCCAAAGGTGTCCGAGTCGCCGAAGACTAGCAATCGGCTTGCCGGTCCCGCGCGATCGAGATTCCAGGGACTTGCCTGCCGCGACCCCGGCCACCCGGCGGACGGGCTGTCCTTTTTTCAGCCCAGTGGGCTGGAAACGCGACAGTCACGCGCCCGCGGGCCGGGATGTTAGAAGGACCGCATGCCGACCCAGCCGTCCAAGAAGCTCGACACCTTCCCCAACCCGAGCCCGGCGCGCCCGTTCGAGATCGCGATGGAGTGCCCGGAGTTCACCTGCCTGTGCCCGATGACCGGGCAGCCCGACTTCGCCACCATCCGGCTGCGCTACGTGCCGGCGGAGCGCTGCGTGGAGCTCAAGAGCCTCAAGCTCTACCTCTGGAGCTATCGCAACGAGGGCGCCTTCCACGAGGCGGTGACGAACCGCATCTGCGACGACCTCGTGGCGGCGCTCGCGCCCCGCTGGATCGAGGTGACGGGCGACTTCACGGTCCGCGGCGGCATCCACACCGCCGTCACCGTCCGGCACGGCGAGAAGCCCGCCAGCATCGGCTGAGCACCCCTTAGATCCCACGCCACCTCTCGAGGGCGGCGCCGCCGGCTCCTGGCCGGCGCGCCGCCCTCTTCTTTTGCCCGCAGCCTGACGGCCCCCCGCTGATCCCCGCCGCGCGGGCCGCCCGCCCGCCCGCTGCGAAAACGGGGACCCCTCTCACCGGGCAGGCGAGCCCATCGCCGCCCTTCCGCGCTCCCGCCCTGCGAGGGCGGATCACCCCCACGCCTGCGCGCTCAGCGCGGCCGGGCGAGCGCTCGCGGTGCGAGCGAAGCCGACACGTCAGCCCCTGTGCTGACGTGTGGTCGCAAGGACGCACCAGGCACGCACTGCCCCACGCCTGGAGGGAACAGGCCTGCTTGGCGAGCCGTTCGGTCGACGCAGCCCAACGAACCGAAAGGACTCGCTTTGACCGTCTGCCGCCGAGCCACCCTCACCCTCGCCGCCCTGCTCTCGGTCGCCCCGGCCGCCGCTTCCGCGGCGAACGTCTGGACGGCCTCCGCGAACGAGAAGATCCGGCCGCAGGAAGCGGCCCGGAGCGATCGCTCCGCCGGCCTGGCGGCGGCGAAGAACGAGTTCGAGGCGTTCCAGGTGGTGGTGACCGGTCCGGCCAGCGGCGTCTCGGTCTCGGCGACCGAGCTCAAGGGCCCCGGGACCGTCCCCGCGCCCAAGCTCTTCCGGGAGGCGATCATCGGCGTGCAGCACCCGTCCTCCGCGGACGGCGCCACCGGCGGCTTCCCCGACGCGCTCATCCCGGACGTCGACGACGTGGTGGGGGAGAAGCGCAACGCCTTCCCGTTCGACGTGCCGGCCGGCGAGAGCCGCGCGGTGTGGGTCGAGCTGCACGTCCCGCAGGACGCCCCCGCGGGCGCGTACACCGGCAGCGTCACCGTGCACGCCGCCGACGGCGACGCGCAGGTGCCGGTGCAGCTCACCGTGTGGGACTTCGCGCTGCCCTCGACCTCGTCGCTCAAGACCGCGTTCGGGATGACCTACGGCGGCGTGCCCAAGGCCCACGGCGTGTCGGGGGAGGCGCTCACCGAGCTCCGCCAGAAGTACGCCCAGCTCGCGCTCGACCACCGCTTCAGCCTCTCGTCGCTGTGGGACGACGGCCAGCAGGGCGACTGGGCGCACTTCGACAACGCGTACGGTCCGTTCATGGACGGCCACGCCTCGACCCAGCTCGCGGGCGCGAAGCTCACCTCGCTCCAGTCGGGCGCGGACCTGAACAGCGCCGCCGCGCACGGCGACTGGGCCGCGCACTTCAAGGCGAAGGGCTGGTTCGACCGCCTCTTCCAGTACACCTGCGACGAGCCGCCCCTCACCTGCCAGTGGTCGGACATCCCGGCGCGGGCGCAGAACGCGAAGCAGGCCGACCCGAACTTCCGCACCCTCGTCACCACCGACATGGCCGACGCCACCAAGAACGGCGCGCTGGGCGCGATCGACCTCATGGTGCCGCTCGTCAACTACCTGGACGACCGCCCGCAGAGCGCCTACGGCTGGACCGCCGGCGGCCCGACCCGCTCGCAGTACGACGGGTTCCTGCAGCAGTCGAACAAGGAGCTGTGGGTCTACCAGAGCTGCATGAGCCACGGCTGCGGCGGCACCGTCGACATCGGCAACCCGAGCGCCGACCAGCTGTACTTCACCGGCTGGCCCACCTACGCCATCGACGCGAGCAACGTGCGCGCCCGCGCCATGGAGTGGTTCAGCTTCCAGTACGGGGCGACCGGCGAGCTCTACTACGAGACCACCCAGGCCTACTACGACAAGGCCGACCCCTGGACCGACCAGTACGAGTTCAACGGCAACGGCGACGGCACCCTCTTCTACCCGGGCACCCCGGCCAAGATCGGCGGGAAGACCGACATCCCGGTGGCGTCGCTCCGCATGAAGATGATCCGCGAGGGCATGGAGGACTTCGAGTACCTGAAGCTGCTCGCGAGCCTGGGCGGCGCGAGCGACGCGAAGAGCATCGCGCAGCAGCTCTTCCCGCACCCGTGGCAGTCGGAGGCGAAGCCGGCCGATCTCATGGCGGCGCGCGAGGCGCTGGCCCAGAAGATCCTCGCGGCCAGCGGCAAGCCGGCGCAGCCCACCGGCACCGGGACGGGCGGCGGCTCCGGCTCCGGCTCTGGCGGCTCGACCAACCTCTCCGCCGGCGGCGCGGGCGGCGGCGGCTGCGGCACCGCGGCCGGCCAGCCCGGCGGGCTGCTCGGGCTGGCGCTCATCCCGTTCGCCCTCGTGCTGCAGCGCCGCCGCGCGCGCCGCCGCCGCGCCTAATCGGCGAGCCGGGGCATCTCGAGCGGGCCGCCCACGGGCGGCCCGCTCTCTTTTTCGGCCGCGCCGCGGTCGCGGTTGCGGTCGCGGTCGCGGTCGCGGCCGCGGTCGAGGCCGCGGTCGAGGTCGCGCTCGAGGTCGCACGCGCCCCGCGCCCGCGGCCAAGCGCTCGCCGCCTCCGGGGAAGGCCCCGTGAGCCCCCCCTTCCCTCCCCGCCCGGCGAGCACATGTTGCTCGGGCATGACCGCGCTCGCCCTCCGCCCCCTCGCCCTCTCGCTCGCCGCGCTGGCGTGCAGCTCCCCCGCGCCCGGCGCCGCGCCTGCCGCCGGCGGGACGGCCGCCGCGGCGGCGGCCGGCGCGAGCCCAGGCGGCGCGCCCGCGGGCGCGCCGGCGGCCTGCGCGGGCGCCACCGGCCCGTTCTGCTGGGTGAACCCGCTCCCCCAGGGCGATCCGCTCGTCAGCCTGTGGGCCGCCCAGCCAGGCGACGCCTGGGCCCCCGGGCCTCCGGGCGTCCTGCTCCACTGGGACGGCGCCGCGCTCACGCCGGTGCCGGTGCCCACCGCGGCGCCGCTGCGCGCCGTCTGGGGCCGCGCGGCGGACGACGTGTGGGCGGCCGGCGACGCGGTCCTCCACTACGACGGTGCGCGCTGGGCGCTGGCGCCGGGCGCGCCGGCGGGCTCCTGGAACGCGGTGCACGGGGACGGCCGCGGCGAGGTCTGGCTGGTCGGCGCCGGCGGCGCGGCGGCGCGCTTCGACGGCGCGCGCTGGGCGGCGGTGGCCACCCCGACCGCGGACGAGCTGGCGGCGGTGGCGGTGGTCTCGCCGTCCGAGGTGTACGTGGCGGCGGCGCGCGGCGGGGCGGTGCTCCGCTGGGACGGCGCCGGCTTCTCGGTGTCGGCCCGCCTGGCGGCGCGGACGCTCCGGGCGCTCTTCGCGCCGGGCCCGGGCGAGCTGTGGGCCGCCGGCGAGCCGCTCGACGTGAACGCGGCGGCGGGCGCCCGCGGCACCGCGCTCGCGCACCTGCAGGGCGGGAGCTGGAGCGACGCCGCGGTGCCGGGGCTCGAGACCGCCTCCTGGTTCGCGCTGCACGGCGCGGGGGGCGCGCTTTGGGCGGCCGGCGCGACCAGCGGCGGCGCGGGGCGGGTCGCACGGCTCGACGGCGCGGGGTGGCAGATCGAGGAGCTCCCGGCGCTCCCGCTCCGCGCCGTGCAGGCGGTGGGCGGCGGCGCCCTGGCGGCCGGCGACGGCGGCGAGCTCTTCGCCCGCACCGCCTCCGGCTGGAGCGCGGTCCACCGCGGCGCCCCGGGCTACCTGCAGGCGGCGGCCTTCAGCCCGCAGGGCGACGGCTGGTTCGCCGCGGTGGCGCCCGGCGCGCCCCCGGCGGCGCCGGAGGCGCAGCTGCTCCGGGTCGCGCGCGGGGCGGTGGAGGCGGTGCCGGCCGGCGTGGCGGACGTGATCTACGGCGTGTGGGCCACCGCCAGCGACGACGTGTGGGCCGGCTCGCTCTCGAACGGCTTCCTGCACTACGACGGCCGCCGCTTCACCGCGGGCGCGGGGGGCTACCGCGGCCTCGTGGACGGGGTCTGGGCGAGCGGCGCCGCCGACGTGTGGGGCGTGGCGGGCGACGCCGCCCTCCACTTCGACGGCAGCACCGTGACCCGGCAGGCCCTCCCGGGCGGCGGCGCGCGGCGCATCTTCGGGTTCTCGCCCCGCGACCTGTGGGCGGTCGGCGCGACCGGCGCCGCCTACCGGTACGACGGCGCCCGCTGGTCCTCGTGGGCCATCCCCGGCCTGGCGCTGGCGGTCTGGGGGCGCGCCGCCGACGACGTGTGGCTGGTCGGCGAGGGGGGCCTGGCGCTGCACTGGGACGGACACGGCTTCACCCCGGTCGCGACCGGCACGACCGCGACGCTGTGGGCGGTGAGCGGGACGGCGACCGGCGAGGTGTGGGCGGTGGGCGCCGGCGGCACCGCGCTCCGGTTCGACGGGAGCGGGTTCCAGCCGGTGGCGACCGGCACCCGGAACACCCTGGCAGCGGTCGCGGTGAGCCCGGGCGGCCGGGTGTACGTGGCGGGGGAGTTCGGGGCGATCCTGATGAAGTGACGCCCCGCGCCAAAACGGGCGCTCCCCGCGCGGTTCCTTGTCCATCCGCCCCTTCCCACCGATCGTGAACGTTTGATTTTCGTCAAACCCTGGGAGGGGATGTGACCGACGGCTCCGCTGCACGCCCACCGCCCGGGCGGTGGCTTCAACTCGTCCTCGGCGTCTTCTGCATGGTGCAGATCGCGAACCTCCAGTACGGCTGGACGCTCTTCGTCGGCCCCATCGACCACAAGTTCCACTGGGGCCGCACGGCCATCCAGGTCGCCTTCACGCTCTTCGTCCTCACCGAGACCTGGCTCGTCCCGATCGAGGGCTACCTGGTGGATCGCTTCGGCCCGCGCGCGGTCGTGCTGGGCGGCGGGGTGCTGGTGGGGCTCTCGTGGGTCCTGAACGCCCGCGCCAGCTCGCTGCCGGCGCTCTACACGGCGGCGGTGGTGGGCGGCGTCGGGGCCGGGGCGGTCTACGGCACCGCGGTCGGCAACTCCCTCAAGTGGTTCACCGACCGCCGCGGGCTCGCCGCGGGCGTCACCGCCGCCGGGTTCGGCGCCGGCTCGGCGCTCACCGTCGCGCCCATCGCCAACATGATCGCGTCGGCCGGGTACGAGCAGGCCTTCCTCCAGTTCGGGCTGCTGCAGGGCGCGCTGGTGCTCCTCTTCGCGCTCTTCCTGCGCGCGCCGCGCCCGGGCGAGGTCCCCGCCCCCGCCGCGGGGAAGTGGTCCCAGCAGGGCGCCCGCGACTACCGCCCGGCCGAGGCGGTCCGCACCAGCATGTTCTGGGTGATGTACGCGATGTTCGTCCTGGTCGCGACCGGCGGGCTCATGGTGGTGGCGCAGCTCGCGCCCATCGCCAAGGACTACAAGGTCGCCGACGTGCCGGTCTCGCTCGCCGGGCTCACCCTGCCCGCGGTCACCTTCGCCCTCTCCATCGACCGCGTCATGAACGGCGTGACGCGCCCGTTCTTCGGCTGGGTGAGCGACCACCTCGGCCGCGAGCTCACCATGTTCGGGGCCTTCCTGCTGGAAGGCGTCGGCATCCTCCTGCTCCTGCGCTACGCTCAGAGCCCGGTGCTCTTCGTCGTGCTCTCCGGGTGCGTCTTCTTCGCGTGGGGCGAGATCTACAGCCTCTTCCCCGCCACCTGCGCCGACATCTACGGCCGGAAGTACTGCACCACCATCTACGGCATGCTCTACACGGCCAAGGGCACGGCGGCGCTCCTCGTGCCGCTCTCGAGCTGGCTCTCGCTGCGGAGCGGCTGGTCCGCCGTGTTCGCGGTGGCCGCCGTCCTCAACTTCGCCGCCGCCGCGCTGGCGCTGCTGGTGCTGCGGCCGGCGCGGGCGCGCGCCCTCTCCGCCGTGCTCATCCCCGACGCCATGGGCATCCCCCGCGTCTGACGCCTGCAGGAGTCCCGCATGTCCTCCCCCGCCACCCTCGCCGAGCTGCTCGCGCAGGCCGCCCCCGACGCCCCCGCGCTGGGCGCGCCGGAGCACACCCCCTCGCTCACCTACGGCGCGCTCGCGGCGCTGGCGCGCCGGACCGTCGAGACGCTCAACGCGCTCGGCGTCGGGCGCCAGGACCGCGTCGGGATCGTCCTCCCCAACGGGCCGGAGATGGCCGCCGCCTTCGTCTGCGTCGGCGCCGGCGCCACCACCGCCCCGCTCAACCCCGCCTACCGCGCCGAGGAGTTCGAGTTCTACCTCACGGACCTCCGCGCCAAGGCGCTGGTGGTGGAGGCGGGCGCCGACACGCCCGCGCGCGCGGTGGCGCGGAAGCTCGGGGTGCCGGTGGTGGAGCTCCAGGCGGACCGCGCCCGGGGCGCCGGGACCTTCGCGCTCCGCCCGCTCGACGCCATGGGCGGCGCGCCGGCGCAGGGCGGCCCGGCCGAGCCGGAGGACACCGCGCTCGTGCTCCACACCTCGGGGACCACGTCGCGCCCGAAGATGGTCCCGCTCTCGCACCGCAACGTCCTCGCCTCGGCGCGCCACATCCGCGAGACGCTCCGCCTCGTCCCCGAGGACGTCTGCCTCAACATCATGCCGCTCTTCCACATCCACGGGCTCATGGCGGCGACGCTCGCCTCGCTCGCGGCGGGCGGCCAGGTCTCGTGCACGCCCGGCTTCAACGCGCTCAAGTTCTTCGCCTGGCTCGACGAGGTGAGGCCCACCTGGTACACGGCCGTCCCCACCATGCACCAGGCCATCCTGGCGCGCGCCGGGCGCAACCAGGAGATCCTGGCGCGGAGCCGGCTGCGCTTCGTCCGCTCCTCGTCCGCCTCGCTGCCGCCGCAGGTCATGGCGGAGCTGGAGCAGGTGTTCCGCGCCCCGGTCATCGAGGCCTACGGCATGACCGAGGCCTCGCACCAGATGGCCTCGAACCCGCTCCCGCCGCGGCCGCGCAAGCCGGGCGCGGTGGGGCTGGCGGCGGGGCCGGAGGTGGCGGTGATGGACGAGGCGGGCAGCCTCCTGCCGCCGGGCGCGGTGGGCGAGGTGGTCATCCGCGGGCCGAACGTCACCCGCGGCTACGAGGCGAACCCCGAGGCGAACGCCAAGGCGTTCACCGCCGGCTGGTTCCGCACCGGCGACCAGGGCGTGCTCGACGAGGACGGCTACCTGCGCCTCACCGGCCGGCTGAAGGAGCTCATCAACCGCGGCGGCGAGAAGATCTCGCCGCTCGAGGTGGACGAGGTGCTCATGGACCACCCGGCGGTGCAGCAGGTGGTCACCTTCGCCGTGCCGCACGACAAGCTGGGCGAGGAGGTGGCGGCGGCGGTGGTGCTGCGCGAGGGGCAGACCGCCACCGAGCGCGAGCTGCGCGACTTCGCGGCGCTGCGCCTCACCGACTGCAAGGTGCCGCGCCGGATCGTGCTCCTCCCCGAGATCCCCAAGGGCGCCACCGGCAAGCTGCAGCGCATCGGGCTCGCCCAGAAGCTCGGGCTCGCCTCGTAGCGGAGCGACCATGGCGCTGTGGCTGCGGTGCGAGCACGCGGGCCGGACGCGGATCGGCACGCTCGAGGGCGGCGCGGTCCACCTGCACGAGGGCGACCTGTTCTCGGCGCCGCGGCCGACCGGCGAGGCGGTGCCGCTCGAGGCGGTGCGGCTCCTCACGCCCACGGTCCCGTCGAAGCTCATCGGGCTCGTGAACAACTTCCGGGAGGGCGCCGCCAAGGCGGGCCTGCCCATCCCCGCCGAGCCGCTCTGGTTCCTCAAGGCGCCCTCGAGCTACCTCGCGCCGGGGGCCGCCATCCGCCTGCCGGCCCAGGAGGTGGGGAAGGTCATCTACGAGGGCGAGCTCGGGGTGGTCATCGGCCGCGCCGCGCGCGACGTGCCCGAGGGAGAGGCGGACACCTTCATCTTCGGCTACACCTGCGTGAACGACGTGACCGCCCTCGACCTCATCGGCCGCGACGCCCAGTACCCGCAGTGGTCGCGGGCGAAGAGCTTCGACACCTTCGGCCCGTTCGGCCCGGTCGTGGCCACCGGGCTCGACCCGGACCGGCTCACCGTGAGGACGCTGGTGAAGGGCAAGGTCCGGCAGGAGTACCCGCTCTCCGACGCCGTCTTCGGGCCGCGCCAGCTCGTGGCGCACCTCTCGCGCCAGCTGACGCTCCTGCCCGGCGACGTCATCGCCTGCGGGACCTCGGTGGGCATCGGCGTGCTCCGGCCGGGCCTCACCGTCGAGGTGGCCGTGGACGGGATCGGCGCCCTCGCGAACCCCGTGGCCGGACCGGAGGGCGCGCCGTGAAGATCTGCGTGGTGGGAGCGGGCGCCATCGGGGGCCTGGTGGCGGTGAAGCTCGCCCGCGCCGGCGAGCAGGTGTCGGTGGTGGCGCGCGGGGCGCACCTCGCGGCCATCCGCGAGCGCGGCCTCACGCTCCTCGAGGGCGGGCGCGAGGAGGTGGCGCGGGTCGCGGCCACCGACCGCCTGGCGGAGCTGGGGCCGCAGGACCTGGTGGTGCTCGCCATGAAGGCGCACCAGCTGGCGCCGGTGGCGGCCGAGCTCCCGGCCCTGTGCGGACCCGAGACCGTCCTCCTCACCGCCCAGAACGGGATCCCGTGGTGGTACTTCGCGAAGTACGCCGGGCCGCTCCAGGGGGCTCGGCTCGAGAGCGTCGACCCGGGCGGCGTCATCGCCGCCCACCTCGACGTGGAGCGGGTGCTGGGGTCCATCATCTACCCGGCGGCGGAGATCGCCGCCCCGGGCGTCGTCCGCCACGTGGAGGGCAACCGCATCACGGTGGGCGAGCTGGACGGGCGCGAGACGCCGCGCCTCGGGCGGGTGGCGGAGGCGCTGCGCGCGGCCGGCTTCAAGACCCGCGTGACGGGCGACCTGCGCTCGGAGATCTGGGTGAAGCTGTGGGGCAACTGCACCTTCAACCCGCTCTCGGCGCTGACCCACGCCACGCTGGCCGGGATCATCCGCTTCCCGGCCACGCGCGCGCTGGCGACCGGGATGATGCGCGAGGCGCAGGCGGTGGGCGAGAAGCTCGGCGCCCGGTTCGGCGTCTCGCTCGAGAAGCGCATCGCCGGGGCGGAGGGCGTCGGCGAGCACAAGACCTCGATGCTGCAGGACGTGGAGAGCGGCCGCGCGCTCGAGGTGGACGCGCTCCTGGGTGCGGTGCTGGAGCTGGCGCGCCTCACCGAGACGCCCGCGCCGCACCTCGCCGCGGTCCACGCCTGCGTCAGCCTGCTCTCGCACACGTTGCAGGAGCAGGGGGCGCGGCTGCGGGTCGAGAAGCTCGGCCGATGAGAGGCGCGCTCGCGCCCAGGGTCGCGGGCGGTTCTCGCCGAGGTGCGAAATCTCGAAGAGATCCCGCGCGGGTCGCGGGGCGGCGGGAAATTGACCCTCTTCGATCGCGGGTGATATCGGCTCTTCCGGATTCTCACTCTCGGAGGAGACGCGATGGCGAAGCGCAGCGGCAAGGCGGTGAAGGGGTCGGCGGCGGGGGCGGCGGCGCAGCAGCCGGTGGCGGCGGCCCGCGAGGGGGCGCCCGCCCCGAGCTACCCGGCGGTGGCGCAGCGGGTCCCGGCTCAGGCCCCCGTCAACCTGGCGGTGAGCTGGAAGGGCACGGGCAACGGCGCGGGCGAGCTGCACCTCGCCTACGAGGGCCCGCTGGCCGCGGCCGAGGACGGCGTGCTCGCGCGCACCGGCACGCTGCGCGCCGGGGGGCGGCCGTGGTCGGAGACGCGCGACGTGCGCCTCACGCGGGCGGCGCCGGGCCGCTTCGTGGGCGTCATCGCCGTCCCGACCGGCGCGCCGGTGGAGGCGATCGAGCTCGCCTTCCACGCCGGCGACGCGTGGGACAACGGCGGCCGCGCGCCGCTCGGCTTCTACGAGTGGAGCGCGCGGGAGCAGCGGGTCGAGGTGCGGTGAGGGCCGCGGGAGCGCCCTCGCGTCGAGGTCACCCCAGGTACTTCCGGAAGAACGCGAGGCACCGCTCCCACGCCAGCTTCGCCGCCGCCGCGTCGTGGACCTCCTTGCGGTCCGAGTTCATGAAGGCGTGGTGCCCCGGGTAGCGGTACACCTCGTAGGTCTTGCCCGCCGCCCGGAGCTGCTGCTCGAAGGCGTCCGCGAAGGCGGGCGTGACCCAGTCGTCGTGCGCCGCGAAGTGGCACTGGAGCGGGACCTTCACGTCCTTCCCGGAGGCGACGTCCGCGGGGGGCAGGCCGTAGAAGCAGACCGCCGCGGAGAGCTCGGGGAGGGTGGCGGCGCCGATGACGGTGACCGCGCCGCCCAAGCAGAAGCCGGTGAGGCCGACCTTCCCGCCGCGCTGCGCGAGCCGCTGCGCCGCGCCGCGCACCGCCTCGGCCGTCGCCGCCTTGAAGTCGAGCGCCTTCATGGCGGCGCTGGCCGCGGCGGCGTCGTGGTACGGCACCACCTTGCCGCCGTAGAGGTCGGGTGCGAGCGCGGTGAAGCCGTCCTTCGCAAGCTGGTCGCAGGTGGCCTTGATCTGCCCCTGCACCCCCCACCACTCCTGGATCACCACCACCCCGGGCGCCTTCGGGTCCTTTGCCTCGGCCAGGTAACCCTGGGCCGTGCCGCCCGAGGTGCGCGGGAACGAGATCGTCGTGCCCATCGTCCGCCTCCGTGAGCGCGCAGCATGGGGCGCGTACGGGGATGGCGCACGGCTCTGTGGGGGGGGCGGGCTACTGCCCGAGCACGGCCTTCGCGTAGTAGTCCGCGCGCGGGATGCCGCTCTGTTCGGCCTTCCGGAGCGCGGCGGCGACGATCGGCGCCAGCTGGTCGTAGCTGAACGCGCCAAAGTACTCATCGCCATTGATGACGAGCGTGGGCGTACCGGGGAGGTTGAGCTGAGCGACGACGGCCATGTCGGCGGCGACTCGAGCGGCCGGCGCGGGCGTACCGAGGCACGCCTGCCAGGTCGTGATGTCGGAGACGCCCGCGGCCGTGGCCAGCGCGGGCAGGTGGGCGGGATCGAGCTGGTCCTGGTGCGCGTACAGCTGGTCGTACATCTCCCAGAACTTGCCCTGATCCGCGGCGCACTCGGCCGCGATGGCGGCACCGGGCGCGTAGACGTGCTGCGAAAGCGTGAAGTGCTTGTAGACGAGGCGCACGTCGGCGGGGTTCGCCGCCAGCACCTGCGTCAAGACCGGCGCCTCAGCGCCGCAGTACGGACACTGGAAGTCGCCGAACTCCACGATGGTGACCCACGCGTCCGAGGGGCCACGCTGCGGCGACGTGCCGACCACCACGCCGACACGTCCGCTGGGAGAGGAGGCGTCCTGTCCCGAGCAGGCCGCTGCCGTGACGGCGAGCAAGAGGAGCGCAGCGTGTCGTCGCATCCCGCGAGTCTACCGAGCGGCCGCCCAGGCGCCTAGCACTAGAACCCGAGCCCGAGCGTCATCATCGGCCCGTTGGCGTGCGTGCCGGGCCCGGGGTCGCCGGGGCGCGTCTCGCGGCTGGTGGCGAGGAAGTAGGTGAGCTCGGCGCGGAGCTGGACGAAGCCCTCCCGCCCCATGAGCACGCCCAGCGCGCCGTACGGCAGCATGCCGAACGCGCCGTCGCCGCCGAACTTGGTCCAGCCCACCTTGAAGCCGCCGCCGAGGTACGGCGTCACGTTGCCGGGGGAGAACGGGTAGTACGCGCCCAGGCCCAGCGCGAAGAAGCGCACGTGGTCGCCCACGAAGATGTCGCCGTTCAGGTCGGCGAGGAAGTCGCGGGCGTCGAACAGCACGTACGCGCCGCCGCCGCCGCCGCCCGGCTGCCCGCCGCTGGACGAGCCGAGGCCGACGACGCCGCCCAGCCGCAGGCCCAGCCACGGCATGCGGGCGGTGTCGCGGAACGGGTCCTGGCGCGCGCCGGCGTCGCGCGGCGGCGCGGGGTCGTACCGGTCGGCGGCGAAGGCGGGCGCGGCGGCGAGGAGGGCGAGGAGCGCGAGGGTCCGCATCGCGCGATGATACGCGGCCGGCGCGGCGGCGACAGCTTCTTCTAGCGCCCCCGCGGCGCGAGGCAGGCCGGCCGGTGGCGGTAGCGGCGCTCGAACGGCACGTAGACCATGCAGGCGCGGCCGGCGCCGGCGCCGGTGCACACCTCCTCGCAGGTCCGGTAGGCGCGGCGGTGCGCCTGCGGCCGCGCCGCCCCGCTGCGGGTGTCCACGACGCGGTCGTAGGTGGGGCCGCCGCCGTTCTCCTCGATCGAGTGCAAGCTGGTCGGGATCGCCGGCGGGACGCCCTTCGCCCACATGCCGAGCCCGCGGCGCTGCGCCTCGCGCTGCAGCGCGAGCAGGCGCGGCTCGGCGGGGCGATCGACCGCGTAGACCATGGCGAGCCCGGACCCCACCAGCTCGGCGGCCGCGTCGGGGCACGCGACGAGCAGGCGGTGGTAGCGATCCTCCGCGCCGCCGGTGGCGCAGCGCCAGGTGCGCGCCGCGGCGGCCGGCCCCGCCGCCTTCGCGAGGGCGAGCAGCTCCTCGCCGGACCAGCCGCCCCAGCGGTGGACCGGGCCGAAGGTCTCGAGGGCGTTGTAGCCGTCGAGCCGCGCCGCCCGCCCCGCGTACGGACCGTCAAGGAAGCGGAAGGTGTCGCCGTCGGTCCAGCGCACGTGGGCCGGAGCGCCGTCGAGGAGCACCGAGGCCGGCGGGGCGCGGCGCCGGTGGCGGTAGCGCGCCGACGCCGGGGCGGCGGCGACGAGGAGGGCGAGGGCGAGGGCGAGCCGGCGCGGCATCGCCCCATCCTACGGCGGGGTCGGACGCGCCCGCGGGGCGGAGCGCGGGACGGCCGGCCAGCTCCCCGCCGGCGCGCCCGGGGGCGGAGGCCGGCCCGGTCGGGCTATACTGCCGGCGTGCCCCTCGCTGGTCGCCTCACGCCCGCGCTGCTGGCGCTGCTCGTCTCCACGCCGGGCGGCTTCGGCGCCTCCGGGCCGCCGGCGGCGAGCCAGGAGACCGCCGGCTTCAGCGCCATGGAGCCCGGCCTCGAGCTCGGCACCTTCCCCGGCCCCGCGGGCGCGCCCGGGGACGCCAAGATCTGGATCGCGCGCGTCGACCCGGCGCGCTTCGAGCTGAAGCTCGTGAACGCCTCCGCCAGCGACGCCCGCCCGCACACGGTGAAGCAGTGGGCGCTCGGCGCCGGCGCCTCGGCGGCCATCAACGCCGGCATGTTCCAGCAGGACGGGCTCACCAGCGTCGGGCTCATGCGGACGCGCCTGCACGAGAACAACCCGCGGCGCGCCCGCAGCTACAAGGCGCTGCTCGCGTTCGACCCCGTCAGGCCCGGCCTGCCGGCCGTGCGCCTGCTCGACGGCGCCTGCGGGGAGCTCGACCTGTTCCCGCCGCCGTACGGCACGCTCATCCAGTCCATCCGGCTCGTCTCCTGCGACCGCCAGAACGTGTGGGCGCCCGAGCCGCGGCGGTGGAGCTCCGCCGCGCTCGGGGTGGACGGGCAGGGCCGGGTCCTGTTCATCCACGCGCGCTCGCCGTGGCCCGTGCACGACCTCGTGGACGCGCTGCTGGCGCTCCCCATCGACCTCCGCCGCGCCATGTACCTGGAGGGCGGCAAGGAGGCGCAGCTCTTCGTGCGCGGCGGCGGCCGCGAGGTGGAGCGGCTCGGCGCGATCGAGGCCGCCGGCGCCGAGGACCGGGCCATCCCGTGGGAGATCCCGAACGCGGTGGTGGCGGTGCGGCGGAGCCGGTGAGCGACCCGCGGGCCCTCCCCGCTACCTCGGCGCGTACAGCCGCCCGGGCGCGCCGTGCTTCCCGGGCCGCGCGTGACACGCGTCGCACTCCCCCGAGGCGCACGGTCCCCGGCGCACGCTCGCCTTCCGCTCGGCGCCCTCCCGCTGCAGCTCCACCGCCACCGGGAACGCCAGCGGCTCGGAGGTCCAGAAGTTCCCGGCCCGGTTGGTGGAGAGCCTCACCACCTTCCCGCGCGCGTCCTCGATCGTCACCTGGACGCCTTCGAGGCCGGGCGCGGGGTCGTCGCCGGCGGTCCGGTAGACCGTCCCGCCCGCGGTGAAGGGCCAGCGGCCCGCCTTCTTCCCGGGGGTGTGACACCCCACGCACTCCTCCCCGAGGTTGCGGAGCGCCTTGGGGTCGTTCGGGTCGCTGCAGGCCGCGGCGGCCAGGATCGCCAGGACTCGGGCGGACTTCCTCATCGGCTCTCTCTTATTCCCCCGCTCGGGCGCCCGCCCGGGGAGGACCCCACCAGAGCTCTCGCTGAGAGTGGAAGCGCGGCAGCTCGCCGCACTACCTTCGCCTGACCACCCCGGAGGCCTCATGGCGACGATCGAGAACCACGTCGTGCGCGACCTGGTCGCGCTGGAAGGCGGCGCCTCGTGCGCGGAGGCGGCGCGCCTCATGTCGGAGCGCGGCATCGGGGCCATCGCGGTGCGGGACGGCGGGCGCGTGGTGGGGGTGGTGACCGAGCGCGACCTGGTGGCGCGCGTGCTCGCCGAGGGCCTCCGCCCCGAGCTGCCCATCCGGCAAGCCATGCGGACCGACGTGCCGCTCGTCACGCCCTCGACCACCGAGCTCGACTGCACCGCGCTCATGCGCGACCACACCACCCGGCACCTGCTCGTGGCCGAGCGCGGCGAGGTGGTGGGCATCATCTCGATGCGCGACGTGATCCGCCTCATGCTGGACGAGAAGGAGTGGCTCATCGGCCAGCTCCACACGTTCATCGACGGGCGCGACTTCCCGGCCGCCGCGGCCGGTTGAGCGCCGGCGCCCGCGCGCCCCCCAGGGGGCGCGGCGCTGCGGTAGGATGGGGCCATGCCCGAGAAGCGCCCCGCGCTGGTCGAGCAGACCTTCACGACGCCGGTCCGTCCCGAGGCGCCGGCCGAGCAGCGCCCGTACCTGCTCGTCCTCTCCGGCCCGCAGTTCGGCGAGGTGTTCGCGATCCCCGCCGGCCGGGAGCTCGTCCTCGGCCGGAGCGCCGACGCCGACGTCCAGCTCTTCGACGACGGCGTCTCGCGCCGCCACGCCAGCCTCACCGCCCGCGAGCGCGAGGCGCGCCTCGCCGACCTCGGCAGCGCCAACGGCACCTGGATCGGCGGCGAGCGGGTGAAGGAGGCGGTGCTCCAGGACGGGGGGCGGTTCCAGGTCGGCGCCCACACCACGCTCAAGTTCGTCCTCTCCGACCACGTCGAGGCGGAGTACCAGCACAAGCTGGCGCAGGGCGCGCTGCACGAGCCGCTCACCGGGCTCTACAACCGGCGCCACTTCATGGAGCGGCTCAGCGCCGAGCTCTCGTCGGCGCAGCGCCACGCCCGCCCGCTCGCGCTGCTGCTCGTGGACATCGACCACTTCAAGCGCGTCAACGACGCGCACGGCCACGCCGCCGGCGACGAGGTGCTGAAGGCGGTGGCGAACGTGCTGCAGGGCGCCGTCCGCAAGGAGGACGTGCTGGCGCGCTTCGGCGGCGAGGAGTTCGTCGTCCTCTCGCGCGAGACGCCGCTGAGCGGCGCGAAGACGCTGGCCGAGCGCATCCGGCGCGCCGTCGAGCGGGCCCGGCTCCGGCTCGAGGGGAAGGAGAAGGACGTCGCCGTGACGGTGAGCGTCGGGGTCACCGTCTCCTTCGGGTTGACCAAGTTCGAGCCCGGCCGCACCGAGCAGCAGCTGCTGGCGGCGGTCGAGCGCGCCCTCCACCGCGCCAAGCAGAACGGGCGAAACACCGTCGTCGCCGCGCCCGCCGTGGGGCCGTGACGCGGCGCGGCAGGACAGCTTGACGGCGAGCCCGACGGGGAGCGATACCTGCCTCGACGTCCTCTCCTCGGAGCTGCCATGCCTGCGCCGACGCCTCCTCCTCCCGGCACGCCGCCGGAGTCCAGCGCGCTGCCGACCCTGGACGACGACGTCCCGGCCGACGTGCCCTCCGTCCCGCTGTCGCAGGCCGAGCGCGCCGCCCGCGCCCTGGCCGACGGCCGCCGCGAGGTGGAGCCGTTCGAGATCCAGCTCCTCACCGACGCGCTCGACTACCGCGCCACGCTGCGCACGGTGGCGGCCGCCTTCGTGCCGCGCTTCGCCGACTGGGGCTTCATCCACCTCGTCGACGAGGCAGGCATCCCACGTCGGGTGAAGGTCGCCCACGCCGACCCGGCCAAGGCCGACCTGGCGGCGAAGTTCCGCTCGGTGGCGCCGGGCCCGGGCTGGGCCACCCTGACCGCCCAGTCCATCCGCGACGGCGCCCCGCGCCTCGTCCGCGACGTGAGCGAGGAGGTGCTGCGCTGGGCCGCCCACGACGAGCGCCACCTGGCCGCGCTGCAGGCGCTCGCGCCGCACTCGATGCTGGTGCTCCCGCTCCAGGCCCGCGACCGCATCATCGGCGGCGTCACGCTCATGCGCGCGGCGCAGCCGGCGCGCTTCGCCGAGGACGACCTGGTCGCCGCCCAGAAGCTCACCGTGCCGGCGGCGCTGGCGCTCGACAACGCCCGGTCCATCGCCGCCGAGCGCTTCGCGCGCGACCGCGCCGCCGAGAGCGCGGACGTGGAGCGGCACGCGCGGATCGAGGCCGAGCGCGCCCTGGTCGGCCTCAAGCGGCTCCAGGCGCTCGTCATCTCGCTCTCGGCGCCGCTCCTCCCCGAGGCGGTGGGGCGCCTCGTCTTCGACAACGGCCTCGCCGCGCTCGGCGCCAAGACCGGCACGCTCGCGCTGGCGGTCGGCGATGGCGAGGAGGAGCTCTCCATCGCGTACGCCTACGGCTGGCCGAAGGAGCTGCTCGAGCAGTGGCGCACCTTCCGCGTCGACGCGCACTCGCTGGTGGCAGAGGCGTACCGCACGCGCGCGCCGCTCTGGATCGAGTCCTTCGAGGCGCTCTCGCAGGTCTACCCGAGCGTGGTGGAGCTGCCGCGCGCCCGCGGCGAGCAGGCCTGGGCCGCCGTCCCGCTCCTCGCCGACGGCCGCGCCGTCGGGGCGCTGGGGCTCGGGTTCGGGCAGGCGCGCCGGCTCGACGACTCCGAGCGGGAGCTCGTGCTGGCGCTCGCCGCCATGGCCGCCCAGGCGGTCGCGCGGGCCGCGGCGCGCGGGCGCTGAGCCGATCGGGGGCGAGGGCCCGGCCGCCGGGCTCGGCGGGGCGCGGCGCCCCGCACCGATCGTGAAGCCGCCCCGAACCTCTTCACCGATCCGGGGGCTTCTGCCTCGCGCGGCCCGTGAGCGTCCCCCTGGATCCGGGGCGGGCGCCGGCCGCTGCGCGGTGGCACGGGCGATGCTCATGTTCCGGGCCGTGCGGGGCTCTTCCCCCGCCCAAGGAGAAATCGACATGCGCAAGCTCAGCATGATGGTGGCAGCCCTCTTCCTCTTCGCGTCGGCTCCGGCCCTGGCCCAGAGCGGCGGCGCGGGCGCGGCCCCCAGCGACCAGCCGGCCCCGAGCGGCACGACCGGCGGCTCGGCGACCGGCAGCTCGGCCGGCGCGGACACCTCGACCAGCACCACCACCACCAAGAAGACGAAGAAGAAGACCTCGAAGAAGAAGCACCACAAGAAGGGGGCCGAGGGGTCGAGCACGACCGGCGGCGCCGACGCGGGCATGTAGCCGCGACTTCACGGGCTGGAGAAACGCGAAGCCGGCCGCCCGCGAGGGCGACCGGCTTCGTGCTTTTCGGGGACCCCCGACTCCCCTACTTCGGGTCGAACTGGCCGGCCGCCTTGAGCAGCCGCAGCGCGGCCAGGTCGGCGTTGAGCGACTCGTTCACCTGGCTCAGCTCGGCGGTGAGGAGCGCCAGGTTCGCGTCGGAGACCTCGAGGTAGGTGGCGGCGCCCGCCTTGTAGTTCACGTCCACCAGCTTCTGGTTCTCCCGCGACAGCTCCAGCTGCTCCTTGGCCTTCTGGCGGTTCGCGACGGCGCTGTCGAGGTCGAGCCGCGCCCGCTCCACCTCGTCGCGCGCCTTGAGGGCCGTGCTCTCCCGCGCCGCCTCCGCCTCGCGCACCTTGGACGCGTTCTCGCGCAGGTCCGACTCGCGCAGGAAGCCGTCGAGGATGGTCCAGCTCGCCTGGAGCCCGACGGCCCAGGAGGTGGTCTTGCCGGTGAAGCCGGTCACGTTGGCGTACTGCCAGCGGGCGAAGGCGCCCACCGACGGCAGGTAGCGGGTGAGGGTGCCGCTGCGGTTGTTCTCGGCCACGTTCACCTGCTCGCGCGTGGCGAGCACGTCGGGCCGGAGCCGGAGCGCGTCCTCCTCCAGCGAGGCCGGGTTGGGCGGGAGCTGCGGCGCGGGGGGCACGTCCACCTCGAAGTCGGCCCGCTCGCGCCCGAGCAGCGTCGCGAGCGAGACGCGCGCGCCCTGATAGCCGTTCTGCGCGCGCTTCAGGTCCTGCTCGGCGCGCGACCGGTCGATCTGCGCCCGCAGCAGGGAGACCTTGGGCGTCGTGCCGGCGTCGTAGCGCACCCGCGCGTCGCGCTCGTGGTCGAGCGCGATGGCGAGCTGGCGCTGGTCGATGATGACCACCTGCTTCAGGCTCGCCGCGCCGTAGTAGGCCTGGGCGGCGCCGAAGAGGATGTCCCGCCGGGCGCCCTCCACGTTGTGGGCCGAGAGCCGCTCGCCGGCGTTCGCGGCGGCGATGCCGAACCAGGCCTGCGGGGCGAAGAGCGCCTGGGTCGCCTGCACCTGCGCCGCGAGCTGGTTCTGCTTCTGGATGAGGATGTTCTCCATCCCGGTGGGCACGAGCGCGTAGGGCGACGGGGTGCCCGGCAGCCCGGGGTTCGGGTCCACCGCGGGCGTCCCCACCGTGCGGATGTCGTACCCGGTCGGCGTGGCGAAGGTGACGTCGGGGACGTCGTAGTGCGTGAAGGCGCCGGTCGCGACCACCTGCGGCAGGTAGGCCGACCACGCCTTCGCGTGCAGCTCGCGCGACTGCTCCAGCCGCTCGCGCGCCACCCGCAGGTCGAGGTTCTTCGCCTGCGCCTCGCGCAGCGCCTCTTCCAGCGTGAGCGTGGGGAGCGCCTGCAGCCCCTCCGACGCCGGCGCGGGCGCCGCCGCCGGGGCCGCTGGGGCCGCCGAGCCGGGCGCGGTGGGCGCCGGGGTGGGCGCCGGGGTGGGCGCCGGGGCGGGCGCGGGCGCCTGCGCGAGGAGCAGCGACGCCATGAGGGCGTAGGGGGTCATCGTTCCTCCCGACCTGCGAGTGAGGCGCTCGCGGCGACGCCGGAGCCGTCGCGCGGCTTAGCTCGGACGACTCGGCGCGTCAACCGCGAAACGGGCGCAGCGCGCGCCGGAGGCGGTGGTGGGCCGCTACGGCTTGCCGCCCAGGTCCTCGATCTCGCGCTCGATGTCGGCCCGGTCGTCGGCGTCGGGGCGCGCCGCCAGGTAGGCGCGGAACGCCTCGACCGCGCGGGCGCGCTGCCCCCGCTCCTTGTAGGCGAAGCCCAGGTAGTAGTTCGGCATCGCGTTCTTCGGTTCGGCCCGGGCGGCCCGCTCGAACCACGGGAGCGCCTCGCGCGAGCGGCCCGCCGCGCGCTCGGCCTCGCCGATCCGGTAGTACAGCCCGACCTGCGACGGGTCCTCCTGGAGGGCGCGCTGGAAGAGGGCCACCGCCTCGGCGTGGTGGCCGAGCCGCGCCTTGCAGTCGCCCGCCGCGACGCGGAGCCGCTGCTCCTTGGGCGCGAGCTTGAGCCCCTTCTCGAGCAGCGGCAGCGCCTCCGCGCAGCGGTTCTGCGCCGCGTAGACCCCGGCCAGGAGCTCGTACGGCTCGAGGCGGTCCGGCGCCAGGGCCTGGGCGGCGCGGTACGCGTCCACCGCCTCCGACGGGTTGCCCTGCTTCTCGAGCGCCTGGCCGAGCTGGAGCTGGTGCTCGGCGCGGCCGGGCTCGAGCTCGATCGCCTTGCGCAGCTGCTCGACCGCCGCCGGCAGCTCGCGCTTCGCCACCAGCGCCCGGCCGTACCAGCCGCGGATCTCGGCCGAGCCGACGTCGAGGTTGCTCGCGGCGAGCAGATCGGACAGGGCCGCGTCCACCTCGCCCAGCTCGAGCTCCACCGCGCCGAGGCGCCCGCGCGCGCGGGCGTCGCGGGAGTCGAGCGTCGCCGCCTGGGCGAGCGCCTTGCGCGCCCCGGCCCGGTCGCCGGCGCGCCACAGCAGGTCGCCGTAGGCCGCCTGCGCCGCCGCCAGCCGCGGCTCGATGCGCAGCGCGCGCTCCAGGCCGGCGCGGGCCGCCGCCGCCTCACCGCGGCGATCCGCCACCTGGGCCAGCCCGAGGAGCGCCGCGGCCCCGCTGGCGTCGAGCGCGAGGGCCTGCCGGTACTCCGCCTCGGCGGCGGGCAGGTCCCCGCGCGCGAGGAGCAGGTCGGCCCGCGCGGCGTGCGACGCCGCCAGCCGCGGCTCCTTCTCGAGGGCCAGCGCCAGCTCCTTCTCGGCGCGGTCGAGCTCGCCGCCGGCGAGGAGCGCCCGGCCCAGCGCGAGGTGCGGCTCCCACGCCGACGGATCGCGCGCGGTGGCCTCGGCCCACAGCTTCTCGCCCTCGGGGCGCTTGCCGCTCTGCCAGAGCACGAGGCCCTTCGCGAAGAGCAGCCGCGCGTCCCCGGCCGCGTCGGCGAGCGCGAGGTCGAGCGCGGTCACGGCGTCGAGCACGCGCCCCTGCGCCGCCAGCGCCCTCGCCTGGGCCGCGGCGAGGCGGGGGTCCTTGCTCCCGGGCGGCCCCAGCGCCGCGAGGGCCTTCTCCGGCGTGCCGTGGTCGCCCTCGAACGCCGCCAGGGCGAGCCGCGCCTCCACGTCGCCCGGCGCCTCACGGGTGGCCGCCTCGAGCTCCTGCTCGGAGGCAGCGAGCCCGCGCTCGACGTCCTCGCCCAGCGCGCGCTGCATCGCCTCGCCGGCCAGGAGGTGCGCCCGCGCCCGCAGGAGCGGCCCCGCCTCGGCCTGGGCCTCCGGCGCGAGCACGCGCGCCGTCGCCTCGCGCACGGCGGGGTAGTCGCCCTGCGCCAGCGCCAGCCGCGCCAGCTCGACGGAGGAGGCGAGGTGGCGGGCGTCGCGCGCGAGGGCCGCCTCGAACCGCGGGCGGGCCGCGGCGGCGTCCCCGCGCGCGGCGGCGACCACCCCGAGGGCGTGGCTCGCGCGCGCCGTCCCGGGGCGCGCCGCGTCGAGCCGGCCGTAGAGCGCCGCCGCCTGCGCGAAATCGCGCCGCGCCAGGGCCGCGTCGCCCAGCACCGCCAGCGCCTCCGGGTCGGCCGGTTCCTTGGCGAGGTGCTGCTGCAGCCGCAGCAAGGCCGCCTCGGGCGGCCGGCCTCCGGCGAGGAGCGCCGCCGACACGACCGCCTCCGCGGCGAGCGGATCCTCGGCCGCGCGCGCGGCGAGCCCGGGGAGCAGCGCCCGCGCCCGCTCGAGCGCCTGGGGCGGGGCTCCGTCGCGGCGCGCCAGCACCGTGGCGACGTAGACCAGGCCGGCCTGGGCCGCGGGGTCGGACGGCTCGGTGGCCAGCGCCCGCTGCGCGAGGTCGAGGGCGGCGGCGCCGGACGTGAGCCGGTCCTCGGCGAGCTTCGCGCGCGCGTCGGCGAGGAGCTTCGGGACGGGGCCGTTCGCGCCACGCCGGCCGAGCAGGTCGCGGTAGAAGAAGGCGCCGTGCGGCGTGAGCGCGGTGGCCGCGCCCAGCCCGAGGAGCGCCACGGCCGCGGCGCCGGCGATCCAGGGGAGCGGGCGCTGGGCGGCGGCGAAGGCGCGCAGCTTGCCGGCCAGCTCGGAGCCGCGCGCGCCCGCGGCCTTCGCCAGGCGCGGCGCGGCGCGGGCCGGGGCGGGCGCCGCCGGAGCCGGGCCACCCATGAACCGGCGCATCGCCTCCGCCAGGGGAGGCACCGACCCGAGCGCGGTGAACGTCTGTCCGCCGTCCGGCGAGACGTCCTCGTTCCCGAGCAGCTCGCCCTTGCCGAGCATCTCCACGATGGCGGGCTCGTCGAATGGCCCGAACACCTTCCCCGAGCGGCGGCGCACGAGGTAGCCGCCGGAGGGCTGCGGAGGGGGTGGGGGCGGGGGCGCCACCTGCGGAGGCGCGGCCGCGGGGGCGGAGGCGGCGCGGGCGGCGGCGCCCTCGTCGAACAGCATCTCGAGGTCGTCCCCGCCGGCGGGCGGCTCGGCCGGCGGGGGCGGCGCGAACGCCCCGACCGCCGGGGACTCCGGCTCGGCCTCGGCCACCTCGGGGACGGCGGCGGCCGCCGCCGCGAAGGGCTCGTCCGGCGGGGCCGAGAAGGGGTCGTGCGGAAGGGCGAACGCGGCCGGCGTGCCGCCGTCCGGCACGGCGTCCGGCGCGGCGTCGTCGAACGGGAACGGCTCGTCCGCCTTGCCCAGCCCGGAGCCGCCCCCGCCGAGATCCACCTCGCCGAACGCGAGCGCGGGCCGGCCCGCGGCGGCCGCGGGCGCCGGCTCGGGCTGCGGCGACGGCGCCGCGAACGGGGAGTCGAACAGCGCCGTCATCCGCGGCGCCGCCGGGGCCTCCGGCGGAGCGGCCGAGAACGGCGCTTCGAAGGGAGAGCTCGCCTGGGCGGCGGCGCTCGGCCCCGGCGCGGGGAGCGGCACGGTGCGGGGAGCGACCGCTCCCGGGAGCGCCACGGCCGCGGTACCGCCCTGGGGTGGCCGGACGGGGAAGGCGCCCTGGCACTTGGGGCAGCGCACGTTGAGCCCCCCCGGAGGGACCCGGCGCTCGTCGATGTTGTACTCGGAGTGGCAGGCGGGGCAGGCGACGCGCACGTGGAAAATCCCCAGGTTTTCCAGGAGCGTACCATCCGTCATCGCGCCCCAGCAAGGTTTCGTCCGAGGCCGCGCCCATGCTAGCTTCGGGCCTCCCCAGCCCCACGAACCGCACCAGGACCATGCCCGAAACGGACGTCCTCATCCTCGGCGCCGGCCTGGCCGGTCTCTCCGCGGCGCTCCACGCCCGCGGCAGCTACCGCCTGGTCGAGCGGGCGGAGCGCGTCGGCGGCCTGTGCCGGACCGACGCGCGCGGCGGCTTCCTCTTCGACGCCACCGGGCACTGGCTGCACCTCCGCGACCCCGACATGCGGCGGCTGGCGGAGGAGGCGCTGCCGGAGGGCTGGCTCGAGGTCGAGCGCAAGGCGGGGATCTGGTCCCACCAGCGCTTCACCCGCTACCCGTACCAGGTGAACACGCACGGCCTGCCGCCCGAGGTGGTGGCGGAGAACGTGCTCGGCTTCATCGAGGCGCAGTTCGGCGAAGGGGGGCGGGCGCTGCGCGAGCGCGAGCCCGCGAACTTCGCCGAGTTCATCCTGCGCCACCTCGGCGAGGGCTTCGCCCGGAACTTCATGTTCCCGTACAACGCGAAGCTGTGGACGGTCCACCCGCGCGAGATGAGCACCGCGTGGATGGGACGCTTCGTGCCGCGCCCGACCGTCGAGCAGGTGGTGCGCGGCGCGCTGGGGCTCGAGGGCGACCGCGCCGGCTACAACGCGAGCTTCATCTACCCCCGGCAGGGCGGCATCGAGGCGTTCGTGCGCGGGCTCGCCGCGAAGCTGCCGCGGCCGGCGGAGTGCGGGGTCGAGCCGGTCGCGATCGACCCCTCGGCGCGCACGGCTCGGCTCTCCACCGGCGAGGAGCTGCGGTGGCGGACGCTCGTCGCCACCATCGCCCTCCCCGAGCTGGCCCGGCTCTGCCACGGCGCACCCCCGCGCGTGCTGGAGGCGGCCGCCGCGCTGCGCGCCACCACCGTCACGTACGTCAACGTCGGCGCCCGCGACGTCGGGGCGCCGCCCTTCCAGTGGGTCTACCTCCCGGAGGAGCGGTACGCGCCCTACCGCGTGGGCTCCGCCTCGGCGGCGGTGCCGTCCCTCGCGCCCCAGGGCCACCGCAGCTTCTACGTGGAGTTCAGCGCCGGGCGGCCGCTCGACGGGCCCACCGCCGAGCGCCAGGCGGTCGAGACGCTCTCGGAGCTCGGGTTCGTGAACGGCCCGGAGGACGTGCTCTTCGCCGAGGCGCGCGCCATCCCGCACGCCTACGTCATCTACGACGAGCGCTACGGCCCCGCGAAGCAGGAGATCGTCGCCTGGCTGGAGGAGCGCGGGATCCTGGTCGCCGGCCGTTACGGTCGGTGGGAGTACTCGTCCATGGAGGACGCCTTGCTCGCGGGGCGTGAATGCGCGAGAAAGGCGGGCTGAATGGCCTCTCCTCCCCGGCTCTCGGTGGTCATCCCCGTCTACGACGAGGAGGGCATCGTGCGCGAGGCGTGCCTCGAGCTCATGGCGCGGCTCGACGAGCGCGGCTGGGACTACGAGGTGCTGGTCACCGAGAACGGCTCGAAGGACCGCACGGTCGAGCTCCTCGGCGCGCTCGCCGCCGAGCACCCGCGGCTGCGCTTCATCCACTCCGACGAGCCGAACTACGGGCTCGCCCTGCGGCGCGGCATCCTCGAGGCGCGCGGGCACTACGTCGTGGCGGACGAGATCGACCTGTGCGACGTGCGCTTCTACGACCGCGCGCTGGCGGTGCTGGACGCCGGCGGGGCCGAGATGGTGGTGGGCTCGAAGCGTGCCCCGGGCTCGCACGACCAGCGCCCGTTCTACCGGCGCCTCGCCACCGCGGTGCACAACACCTTGCTGCGGGTGGCGCTCGGCTTCCAGGGCACCGACACGCACGGCGTGAAGGCGTTCCTGCGCGAGGCGATCGCGCCCACGGCGGCACGCTGCGTGGTGGACAAGGACGTCTTCGCGAGCGAGCTCGTGCTGCGGGCGGCGCTGGAGGGGCAGCGGGTGGTCGAGATCCCCATCACGCTCGCCGAGAAGCGGCCGCCCTCCATCGCCCTCTTCAAGCGCGTGCCGAACGTGCTCCGGCAGGTGGCGAGGCTGTTCTGGGTGCTGCGGGTGGCGGCGCCGCCGCGCCGCGAGCGCCCCGGCTCCGCCTCCCAGGCCGGGGCGCCGCCCACGCGCGCCTCCGGGTCCTGACGCGCCTTGCTCGCGTCCCTCTCCATCGACCTCGACGCGCTCGAGCACTACCACCGCATCCACGGCCTGCCCGAGCGCGCCCCGGGCGACGATCCCGTCTACGGCAAGGCGGTGGAGCGCTTCGGCGAGCTGTGCGCGCGCCTCGGGCTGCGCGGCACCGCCTTCTGCGTCGGACTGAACCTGGCCGACCCGGCCGCCGCGGCGGCGGTGCGGCGGCTCGCGGCGGCCGGCCACGAGCTCGGGAACCACAGCCTCTCGCACGACTACGCCCTGTCGCGCCGGCCGGCGGCGGCCATCGCGGCCGAGGTGGAGGGCGGCGCGGCGGCGATCGCGGCGGTGACCGGGGCGCGGCCGGTGGGGTTCCGCGCGCCCGGCTACACGCTGTCGGGGCCGCTGGTGAGCGCGCTCGCCGCGCAGGGCTACCGCTACGACAGCTCGACCTTCCCCGCCCTGCCCTACTACCTCGCCAAGGCGGCCGTCCTGGGGACGCTGGCGCTCGGCGCCCGCCCCTCGCGCGCCATCCTCGACCGCCCGCGCGTGCTGGCGGCGCCGCGCCGGCCTTACCGGCCCCGCCCCGACGAGCCCTACGCGCAAGGCGAGCTCCCGCTGCTCGAGCTGCCGGTGGCGACCGGGCTGCTCGGGTTCCCGCTCACCGGCACCTTCGTCGCGACGCTGCCGGCGTGGGCGGTGCGGCTGCTGCGCGCCGGCGCCGCCCGGCGGCCGCTGCTCGCGATCGAGCTGCACGGGGTGGACCTCCTCGACGCCTCCGACGCCTCGCCGGCGCTGGCGGCCCGCCAGCGCGACCTGCGCGTCCCGGCGGCCGAGAAGCTGCGCCGCATTGAGCGCTTCGTCCGCTCGTTCGGCGAGCGCGAGTGGCTCACGCTGGCGGAAGCGGCGGCGCGGCTCGCCGCGTGATACAGAGGCGGCATGAGCGACCTCGGCGCGGCGCTCCGGCAAAGGCTGCGCGCCCTCACGCTCGAGCTGGGCGGCCCGGGGGCGCGGGAGCGGCTGGAGAAGCTCACCCCGCCTCGCAACGAGTACGGCGTCGACCCGTACGGGCTCGACCTCGACTTCGCCGTCTCGGCGCTGGCGCCCTTCCTGTGGCTCTACCGGAAGTACTTCCGGGTCGAGGTGCACGGGGTCGAGCGCGTCCCGACCGAGGGGCGGGTGCTCGTCGTCGCGAACCACTCCGGCCAGCTCCCCTTCGACGCGGCCATGCTGGGCGTGGCCATGCTGGTCGAGCTCGACCCGCCGCGCATGGCGCGGGCGCTGGTGGAGAAGTGGGTCCCCACCCTGCCCTTCGTCTCGAGCTTCTACGCGCGGCTCGGGCAGGTGGTGGGCACGCCCGAGAACTGCCGGCGGCTGCTGGCCGCCGACGAGGCGCTGCTCGTCTTCCCCGAGGGCGTGCGCGGCCTCAACAAGCCCTACAGCCGCCGGTACCAGCTGCAGGACTTCGGGGTGGGGTTCATGCGGCTCGCCCTGGAGGCGGACGCGCCCATCCTGCCGGTGGGGATCGTCGGCGCGGAGGAGCAGGCCCCGGCGCTCGCCAACCTCAAGTCGGTGGCGCGGCTGCTCGCGATGCCGTCCTTGCCGCTGTCGCCCACGCTCGGCCTGCCGCTCCCGGCGCGCTACCGCCTCCACTTCGGCGAGCCGCTCCGCTTCCACGGCTCGCCGGACGACGAGGACGGCGTGCTGGAGGAGAAGGTCCGCACCGTGAAGTCCGCCATCGAGCGGCTCCTCGCCGAGGGGCTCGCCGCGCGCAAGCACGTCTTCTGGTGACCATGCCGAGCCGCCCGACCGCTCCCGTCCGTTTCCCCGGCATGCCGGGCCGCGTCGTCATCACCGGCATCGCCGGCAACCTGGGCAAGGCGCTGGCGCGGCTGCTCCACGGCGAGGCGCGCCTGGTCGGCCTCGACCGCCGCCCCTTCCCGGAGCGGCCGAAGGACGTCGAGCACCACCAGCTCGACCTGCGCAAGCGCAAGGCGGAGGAGGTCTTCCGGCGGGCGCCGGTCGACGCGCTCATCCACCTCGGCATCATGCACGACCCGCGCATGCCGTTCTCGGAGGCGCACAGCTTCAACGTGGTCGGCACGCAGAAGATCCTCGAGCTGTGCGTCCAGCACGGCGTCCGCAAGGTGGTGGTGCTGTCGTCCGCCGACGTCTACGGGCCGCTCCCCGACAACTCCAACTTCCTCACCGAGGAGATGCCGCTCATGGCGGCGGACCGGTACTCGGACGTCCGCGACCTCATCGAGCTCGACATGTACGCGCAGTCGTTCATGTGGAAGCACCCCGAGATCGAGACCGTCCTGCTGCGCCCGGTCCACATCGTGGGGCCGACGGTGCGCAACGCGCCGTCGAACTACCTGCGCCTGGAGCGGCCGGTCACCGTGATGGGCTTCGACCCGATGGTGCAGCTCATCCACGAGGACGACGCCTGCCGCGCCATGACGCTGGCGCTCCGCCCCGGCCTGCGCGGCGTCTACAACGTGACCGGCCCCGGCGAGGTGCCGCTCTCGGCCGTGCTGCGCGAGCTCGGGCGGCGGGCGATCCCGGTGCCCCACTTCCTGGCCCGCCCGCTCCTGCGCCGCGCGTTCGAGGCGCGGCTGACGAGCTTCCCGCCGGAGGAGCTGGATCACCTGCAGTACCTGTGCGCGGTGGACGGGTCCCGGTTTGCGCGAGACGCGGGGTGGGCGCCGACGCGATCGATGCGGGAGACGATCCGGGGGGTGATGGGGTAGCGGGGGGCGCGCGGGCCGCGGGGACCGCGGGTGCCGACCGCGGGCGGACCGCGGGTGCCGGACGAGAAACTTCAAACCGAACAGATGGATGCCGGACGAGGGAAGTACGAAGACTCGGGGAGAGCCTGCTCGAGGCCCTGTCGGACCGCCGGCCGCACGTACGGGGTACGGGCGGAAGCTCCTTCGATGAGTAGATCGTGCCGTTGGAGGAACGGCGCGCGCCGGCAGACGTAATCTTCGGGCGCACTTCAGCTCGCGGGAGCCGAGAGCTGCCGCGCTGCGCTGTTCAGAAGAGCGAGGAAGTGGTCAGCTTGGCGGCGAGAGCCCGCAGGCGAGGAGCCGCCGGGCGAGCCAGGAGGCCTCGCCGACGAACGGCGCCTCGACCAGGTCGGAGCGGCGAACCAGCAGCGGCTTCAGAAAGCGCTGCGCGAAGAGGTGCAGGTAGTTTTTGCGGCGCTGCGGCCCGGTCGCGCCGAGCGCCAGGTACTCCGGCGCGTCGGTGATGAGATCGTTCGGCTCGCCGTAGGCATAGTGCCGGTGGCTGGACCACTTCCAGGCGGCGGCCGAGCGGGTCA